>NZ_BDLP01000072.1:0-15841 GCF_001950415.1 Roseomonas sp. TAS13 | reverse complement strand
GCCTTGAGGACGGCCAGCGCGCCGCCGAGGGCGAGCATGGAGGCGACGACGCCCGCCGCCGTGGCCAGGAAGCCGAGGCGGATCTGGCGGCGCGCCTGCCCCCGGTGGCGCAGGGCGGCCATGAGCTTCAGGCTGAGCACCGGCAGGACGCACGGCATCAGGTTGAGGACCAGGCCGCCAAGCAGCGCCACGCCAAGGAACGGCAGCAGGCTGCCCCACCCCGCTCGCGTGGCGCCCGCCGCGACCGTGCCTCGGGTCTCCGACGCCCGTTGCCCGTCGAGCAAGGTCACCGTGACGTCGGAGCCCGGCATACTGACGACGTCCGGCCCCGAGGTGACGGGGAGCAGCGCCGTCGCGGTCCCGCGGTCGGCGCTGAAGGAAAACTCTGGCCTGCCGAAGGTCCACCGCCCGCTCTCAACGATGACGTCCGGCGCCGAGAGCGGCTGCCGGGAGGAAATCCGGACCTCCAGCGCGGCTGGGTTCCCGGGCAGCGCGGCGACGCCGTCCACCGCGAGCCCGGACCGCGAGCCGTCGTCCGGCACCCGGGCCTCGTAGCGGGCGATGAGATTGGCCGCCTCCGGGTCCACGGCAGCGGCGCCCGCTGGCAGGTCGAGCGAGAGTTCCAGGCTCTTGGGCACGCAGACGGTGCTGCATACGAGGATGTCAAGCCTGCCCCGGAGCGCGACCGGCTCGCCGGGACGTTCGGAGACGATGGTCAGGGGAAAGACGACCTTGTCGAAGTAACCGAAGGTCTCGAGCCCGAACAGCGTGAACCGGGTGGGCGCGGGCCAGCGCCAATCCACCGAGGCGACATTGACCGAGCCGGTCCAGTCCACCGCGGGCGGCGTTCCGGCGTCCCCGGGCGACCGCCAGTAAGTGTCCCAGCCGTCGCCCATAGCGACCTGGAGCCCCGCGCGGACTTCCTTGTCGGATCCTGCTGTGTCGGCCGCCGTGAGCAGGCGGGCGCGAACGATTTCCCCGGACATCCACGGGCCGCTCGCCGCCATCGGCGCCGCGACGGGCCACGCCAGGACGAAGGCGACGAGCGCCGCGGCGAGCAGGCGCGGGCGGACTCGGAGAGCTTCCGATATGGTCCCGAAGCGTTTGCGGTATCGGTCCGCCTCAATCGTGGCAGCCACGCGCGCCGCCCCTCCGATGCTCATGCTTGCCCCGCCGCTACGACCGTGGGTTCCAGCCGCGGAGCAAGAGCGCGTTCGTGACCACGCTGACGCTGCTCAATGCCATCGCCGCGCCCGCGACCATCGGGCTGAGCAGCCCCAGGGCCGCCAGGGGGATGCCGACCAGGTTGTAGACGAAGGCCCAGAACAGCCCCTGCCGGATCTTGCGGTAGGTCCGCCGCGACACGTCGATGGCGCCTGCGACCAGCGCCGGGTCGCCACGCATCAGGGTCACGCCCGCCGTGTGCATGGCGACGTCGGTGCCGGTCGACATGGCGATGCCGACATCCGCCGCGGCGAGCGCAGGCGCGTCGTTGATGCCGTCGCCGACCATGGCGACCACCCTGCCCTCGCCGCGCAGCCCGGCGACCGCCTCGGCCTTGCCCTCGGGCAGCACCTCCGCGACCACCTTGTCGATGCCCAGCGACCGGGCGGCGGCGGCCGCGGCGCCTCGGTTGTCGCCGGTCAGCATGACCGTCTCGATGCCCTGGCGATGCAGCCGGTCAACGGCGCCACGGGCCGAATCCTTGACGCTGTCGCCGAACGCGATCAGGCCCAGAACCCGGCAGGTGGGCGCCGTCTCGGCCAGCCAGGACACGGTCCGCCCCGACTCCTCGAGGTCACTGGCCGCCGGGGCGAGCGCGTCCCCGGCCAGCCCGTTCTCCTCGAGCAGGCGCCGGTTGCCGAGGACGAGCGAGCGGCCCTCGACCGCGCCCGAGACGCCCCGCCCGGCGAGCGCCCGGAAATTCATGGTCGCGAGCGGCGTGACGCCCTCGGCCCGTCGCCGGACGGCGGCCGCCAGCGGGTGTTCGCTCCCGGCCTGGAGGGCAGCGGCCAACCGGAGAACCTCCGCCGCGCCCGTCCCCTCGACGGGGACGACGTCCGTCACCTCGGGGCGCCCCTCGGTCAGGGTCCCGGTTTTATCGAACGCGACCGTGGTGACCGCGTGCGCCCGCTCCAGCGCCTCGGCGTCCTTGATCAGGATGCCGTGCCGCGCCGCAGCGCCGGTGCCGACCATGATGGCGGTCGGCGTCGCCAGGCCCAGGGCACAGGGGCAGGCGATGACCATGACCGCCACCGCGTTCAGGATGGCCGCCGTCGCGTCACCCGTGACCGCCCACCAGCCGACGAAGGTGACGAGCGCGATGCCGAGCACGACCGGGACGAAGACCGCGCTGACGCGGTCCACCAGGCGCTGGATCGGCGCCTTGGATGCCTGGGCGCCCTCGACCAGCCGGACGATCCTGGCCAGCGTGGTCTCGGCGCCGACGGCGGTGGTCTCGATGACCAGCAGGCCGTCCGTGTTGATGGCGCCGCCGGTGACCTTGGCACCGACCACCTTTTCCACGGGCAGGCTTTCGCCGGTCAGCATGGACTCGTCGACGCTGCCGCCACCCTCCACCACGCGCCCGTCCACCGGGATGCGCTCGCCGGGGCGGACCACGACGGCGTCGCCGACCCGGACCTCGGCGAGCGGCACCTCGACTTCGGCGCCGCCCCGGCGCAGGCGCGCCTTGTCGGGCCGGAGATCCATGAGCGCGCGGATGGCCGAGGCCGTCTGTCCCTTCGCGCGCGCCTCCAGCCACTTGCCGAGCAGGACGAAGGTGATGATGAGCGCCGAGGACTCGAAGTAGAGCGCGGGCGCGTGATCCCCGTGCGCCGTCAGCAGCCCGTAGACGCTCAGGCCCCAGGCGGCCGTCGTGCCCAGGGCAACCAGCAGGTCCATGTTGCCGCTGAAGGACCGCGCGGCCTTCCACCCGGCCACGTAGAACCGCCAGCCCAGCCAGAACTGCACCGGCGTCGCGAGGGCGAGTTGAACCCAGCCCGGCGGCATCATCCACTCGGCCCCGAGCAGATGCCCCACCATGCCGAGCAGGAGCGGCGCCGAGAGCGCGGCCGCGGTCACGACGCGGAACAGGTCGCGGCGGCTCCGTGCCGCCGCCGCATCGGCCTCCTCCGCCGGGGAGCCCGCCTGCTCGACCGGACTGGCCTCGTACCCCGTGTTCTGAACGGCGGCGACGAGCTGATCGACCGAGACGGCGCCGCGGGCGGCGGTGACGCGGGTCCGCTCCGTGGCCAGGTTCACCTCGGCCTCAATGGCGCCCGGCACCTGCTTGAGCGCCCGCTCGACCCGGCCGACGCAGGAGGCGCAGGTCATGCCCTGGACGTTCAGGTCGAACTCGGACACGGGGACATCGTACCCCGCCTCCTCCACGGCCCTGGCCACCGCCGCGGTGTCCGGCGGCCCGGCGAAGGCGACGCGCGCCCGCTCCGTGGCGAGGTTGACGGAGACGCCGGAGACGCCGGGTACCTGCTTCAGGACCCGCTCGACCCGGCCGACGCAGGAGGCGCAGGTCATGCCCTCGATGCCGATCTCCACCTCGGCACCGCCCCCGGCCATCGCGGCGGTCCCGGCTTCCGCAGTCAGAGCGTCCATTGCGCCCGTCTCCTGATAATCCCGACTGCCGGGCCACATGGGGCTTCCCACACTGGGAAGGTCAAGGGCCGCCGTCCGGCCCCGCCTCGGCGGCGGCGGCACTCCCTGGAGGCTGGCTGCGGCAGGCTTCCTTGGCTCATCGCCAACCGTCACTCCGCCATCGCGAATGACTCCGGCTCCTGAGCCGCCTCCGTCCGTGGCAGGCGCCATCCTTTGACCAGTCCGTAGATCGCCGGGATCACCAAAAGGGTCAGCACCGTCGAGGACACCATGCCGCCGACCATCGGAACCGCGATGCGCTGCATGAGCTCCGAGCCGGTGCCGGTGCTCCAGAGGATCGGCAGCAGGCCCGCCATGATGGCGGTCACCGTCATCATCTTGGGCCGCACCCGCTCAACCGCGCCCTCCATGATGGCGTGGCGCAGATCCTCCTGCGTCAGGCGCCGCCCCTCGGCCCGGCACCGCTCCCGAACCTCCGCGAGTGCGTGGTCAAGGTAGATCAGCATGATGACGCCGGTCTCCGCCGCCACCCCGGCGAGCGCGATGAACCCGACGGCGACGGCCACGCTCATGTTGAACTGCATCATGAACATGAGCCAGACGCCTCCGACGAGCGCGAAGGGGACCGAGAGCATGACGATGATCGTCTCGGTCAGCCGCCCAAAGTTCAGGTAGAGCAGCACAAAGATGATGAGCAGGGTCACCGGCACGACGATGGCCAACTTTGCCTTGGCGCGTTGCATGTACTCGAACTGGCCGCTCCACTCGACATGGTATCCGGGCGGCATCCGCACCTGCCCGGCGACGGCCCGCTGCGCGTCGGCCACGTAGCCGCCGATGTCACGCCCGTGCATGTCAACATAGACGTAGTTCACCAATTGCGCGTTCTCGGTCCGGATGGTCGGCGGGCCGCGGCGCAGCTGGACGGCCGCCAGCTGCCCCAGCGGGATGGCGGCCCCCTGCATGCTCTGCACGAGGACCTGCGCCGCGATTCCTTGCGGGTCGCTGCGCAGGCCGCGCGGGTACCGGACGTTGACCGTGTAGCGCGCGCGGCCCTCGACGGTGGTCGTGACCGGCTCGCCCCCGAGCGCCGTGGCGATGGTCTCTTGGAGGTCGCCGACGGTCAGGCCGTAGCGGGCCAGGGCCGCCCGGTCCGGCTCGATCTCCAGGTAGTAGCCGCCCTCGACCCGCTCGGCGAAGGCGCTGGTGGTGCCGGGGGCATCGTCAAGTTGCTGAGCTTGGGGCAAGCAAGTTGGCGGATCGCGGCAGTGGCCGAGCGACAATCAAGCCGCTGTAGCAACCCCGCTGATATCGGCCCACATCTCGAACGCACGCGCCCTTGCGGCTCGATGTTCAGTGGCGGTGACGTGGTCGCGGCGGAGATGGAAAAGGTTGGCGATTTGGTCGTGGGCAGAGAGGAAGCGCTGTGCCTGCCGCGCTGACTTGAAGCGCTTCATCTGCCGCTCTCGTCGTCGCGTCGGCTGGTGCGAGTTCTCCGCCCGGTTGTTCAGGCCCTTGTGCTGGCGGTGCTCGACACCGGGCATCACCTCCCGCTTGGCCGCCCCGTAGCTCGGGAGTTTGTCGGTGACCATGACGCGTGGCGCCCGGCACTGCCGCTTCAGCAGCTTGTGCAGCAGGCGTTTGGCGGCCCGCTTGTCGCGTCGGCTCTGCACCAACACGTCGAGCACCATCCCGGTCTGATCCACGGCACGCCAGAGCCAGTGTTTCACCCCGGCAATCTTGATGACGACCTCATCGAGGTGCCACTTGTCACCCGTTCGCGGCAGCCGCCGCCGGATCTGGTTGGCAAACTCCTGACCAAACTTGAGGGCCCACTGCCGGATGGCCTCGTGGCTGACCACGATGCCACGTGCCGCCAGCATTTCCTCGGCCATGCGAAGGCTGAGCGGAAAGCGAAAGTACAGCCACACTGCCTGGCTGATCACCTCGGCCGGGAAGCGATGGCCGGCATAGAGGGGCTTGGCGGCTGGCGAGCTCATTCCGGCTGCCTACCTGCCCGCGGTCAGCCCGCCAAGCTCGCTCAACTTGACGATGCCGGCACGAGCATGCAGGGCATGAACCACGCCAACATGCCCGGGATGAACCATGGGAACATGCAAGGCATGCAGGGTCACAACATGTCGGGCATGAGCATGCAGGACATGATGGCGCACTGTCGTCAGATGCAGGCAGACACCCGTGCCGGGCGTCAGCTCTCGCCGGACATGCAGGCCATGATGGAGCACTGCAACATGATGGGCGGCTCGTCCCGGGGACAGTCCCGCTCCCGCTGAGTGACAGCGTGGCGGCGCTTCGAGGCGCCGCCACGCCCTTCGACGGCCTACAGCCGCACCGTACGCAGCCGTAGGGCGTTGCCGATCACCGAGACCGAGCTCAGCGCCATGGCCAGGGCGGCCACGATCGGGCTCAGAAGGATCCCGAGGACGGGGTAGAGGACGCCCGCGGCGACAGGGACGCCGAGCGCGTTGTAGACGAAGGCGAGGAACAGGTTCTGCCGGATGTTGCGCATCGCGGCCCGGCTCAAGGTCCTGGCGCGCGCAATCCCGGCGAGGTCGCCCTTCACCAGTGTCACGCCGGCACTCTGCATCGCCACATCCGTGCCGGTGCCCATGGCGATGCCGACATCTGCCTCGGCCAGTGCGGGGGCATCGTTCACCCCATCGCCCGCCATGGCGACAACCTTCCCTTGCGCCCGTAGCTCGCGGACGATGCGGTGCTTATCCTCGGGAAGGACGTCACCCTGGAACTCGTCGATGCCGAGCCTTCGAGCCACGGCTCCGGCCGTTGTCTGGTTGTCGCCCGTCAGCATGACGATATGGATGCCGCTCTCCCGTAGGCTCTGCAGGGCAGCCGGGGTGGTCTGCTTGACCGGATCGGCCACGGCGATGACGCCGCCCGGCTTTCCGTCGAGGGCCAGGAAGAGTGCGGTGCCGCCCTCCCGGCGCAGCTCGTCCGCACGGGCAGTGAGGTCGCCCAGATCCACCCCGAGATCCTGCATCAGCCGCGCGTTCCCGAGCGCGACCTGGCGCCCGTTCACGGAGCCGGTCACGCCCTTGCCAGTGATTGAGGCGAAGTCTGCCGGCTCCGCGAAGGTCATGCCGCGCTCCCTGGCGGCCGCCACGACGGCGGCGGCCAGGGGGTGCTCGCTCGACCGCTCAAGGCTGGCTGCGAGGGGAAGAACCTCGGTCTCGGCCAGTCCCGGCGCCGGAACCACGGCCACCACCTTGGGCTTGCCCTCGGTCAGAGTGCCCGTCTTGTCCACGACCAGCGTATCGACCTTCTCCATGCGCTCGAGCGCCTCGGCCGACTTGATGAGCACACCGGCCCCCGCACCCTTCCCGACGCCGACCATGATGCTCATGGGCGTGGCCAGTCCGAGAGCGCAGGGGCAGGCGATGATGAGCACCGAGACGGCGGCAATCAGGCCGTGGGAGAGGGCTGGGGAAGGACCCCAGATGGCCCATGCGACGAAGGCCAGTACCGCGATGATGATGACCCCCGGGACGAAGTAGCCCGATACGGTGTCGGCCATCCTCTGGATGGGCGCCCGGCTGCGTTGCGCCTCGGCGACCATGGCCACGATGCGCGAGAGCATGGTGTCGGAGCCGACCTTGTCCGCCCGCATGACGAGGGCGCCGGTGCCGTTCACCGTGCCGCCGATGACCTTGGCCCCGGGCTGCTTCTCGACGGGCAGGGACTCACCCGTGACCATGGACTCGTCCACGGCCCCGCTCCCTTCCAGTACCTCGCCATCCACCGGGACACTCTCGCCCGGCCGCACACGCAGCCGGTCGCCGGCCTGAACCTCGGCCAGCGGGATCTCCTCGTCCTCGCCGTCCTCCCTGAGCCGTCGGGCGGTCTTGGGGGCCATGTTGAGTAGGGCCCGGATGGCACCGCCGGTTTGCTCGCGGGCACGGAGCTCCAGCACCTGGCCGAGAAGGACGAGGACGGTGATGACGGCGGCTGCCTCGAAGTAGACCGCGACGGTACCGTCCATCCCCCGGAAGCCCTCGGGGAAGGCCCCGGGCGCGAAGGTCGCGACCAGGCTATAGAGGTAGGCGGCGCCGGTCCCGAGCGCGATCAGGCTGAACATGTTCAGGCTACGGTTCACCACCGACTGCCAGCCACGGACGAAGAAGGGCCAGCCGGCCCAGAGGACGACCGGTGTGGCCAGCAGAAACTGGATCCAGACGGATGTCCTGGGCGGCACCAGGTGGTGCAGGCCGAGCCCGGGGATGTGGCCCCCCATCTCCAGGATCACCACGGGGAGGGTAAGGGCCAGCCCGATCCAGAACCGACGCGTCATGTCGGTCAGTTCGTGGCTCGGTTCGGCCTCCGCCGTGATCTCGAGAGGCTCAAGGGCCATGCCGCAGATCGGGCAGCTTCCTGGCCCCTCCTGCCGGATCTCCGGGTGCATCGGGCAGGTGTAGATGGCGCCCTTTCGCGGGACCGGTGCGGGGGCGGCTTTCTTCGGCTCCAGGTACCTTCCGGGATCGGCCTCGAACTTCGTCCGGCATCCGGCCGAGCAGAAGTGGAAGGTCGTCCCGGCATGTTCCAGCCGGTGCTTCGAGGTGGTCGGATCCACTTTCATCCCGCAGACGGGGTCGGTGACGAGGCCGGCATCGGCTGCCGCACCGTGAGCGTGGTGGTGATGGCCGTGGGCACAGCCAGGCCCGTGCTGATGCGAATGTCCGCCGGTGTTATGCTGACCGCTCATGCTTGCCACCCCAATTTCGGTCTCGTCGGACGAGGCCTCGTTCCTCAGGTGCCCTGCAAGGTGGTGTCTCCCATGGTGGGAAGGTCAAGCGCCGTCCCGTGGTGGGTGGGCGCCGATCGTCCTTGACCTTCCCACCATGGGAAACCTCAACCTCATGAGAACGGGCGAGGGCAGGCCCTCGAAAGAGGAGGTCCCGATGAACATCGGTCAGGCGGCGAGAGGGTCGGGCATCTCCACGAAGATGCTGCGGTACTATGAGAGCGTCGGGCTCCTTACCACCGTGCGGCGCACAGAGGCAGGCTATCGCGTCTATTCGCAGGATGATGTCGGAACTCTTCGATTTGTGCGGAGGGCGCGGGACCTTGGTATGCCGTTGGATCGCATCAAGCATCTCATCGGGCTCTGGCAGGATGAGGGCCGTTCGAGCGCCGACGTGAAGCGGG
This sequence comes from Roseomonas sp. TAS13, assembly GCF_001950415.1. Taxonomy (NCBI): domain Bacteria; kingdom Pseudomonadati; phylum Pseudomonadota; class Alphaproteobacteria; order Acetobacterales; family Roseomonadaceae; genus Roseomonas; species Roseomonas sp. TAS13. Next base: position 7,045 of record NZ_BDLP01000072.1, on the reverse strand, counting down.
TCGCGACCGAGCATGTGGTGGAACTTCGAGCCCGGATCACCGAACTGACCCGGATGTGCGAGGCGCTGGAGCACATGGCAGACGCCTGCCATGGCGACCATCGCCCGGAATGCCCGATCCTCGAGGAACTCGCTGATGAGGGCCACTGTGCCCCGACGCCTCCTGAGGCCGCCCGCCGGAAGCATCGACAAGGCGCTGCGGGCAAGAGCCCGTTCGGCGCCCTTCAGGGAGTGGCGTGATGAGCAAGACAACTTCGGCCCTGGCTGCGCGGCGGTCTTTCCTCAGCTTGGGTCTGGCCGCAGCCCTGGCGCCACTCGGCTTGGCTCGGGCGGCGCGTGGCCCGACGATCGAAGTCTGGAAGGACGAGAACTGCGGCTGCTGCGGCGCTTGGGTCGAGCACATGCGGGCGGCCGGCTTTGAGGCGACGGTCCATGATGTCGCTGACCTACAGGCCATCAAGGCGGCCAACGGCGTCCCCGCCTCCCTCCAGTCCTGCCACACGGCCAGGGTAGGTGGTTACGTCGTGGAAGGGCACGTCCCCGCGGCCGACGTGCGTCGCCTGCTCGCGGAGCGACCGCGGGCCAGGGGTCTTGCCGTCCCGGGAATGCCGCCTTCCTCACCGGGCATGGACATTCCAGGTACCCCCTACGAGGTGGTTCTGTTCGGAACGTCCGGCAACGACAGGGTCTGGGCTCGGCACTAGAAGCCCTTCCGGGGAACGAGGCCGGCGTACCCCACTTCATTGGAAGCCGGGTGAGCCGGCCTGTTCCTGATCGGCTCTCCCTTCCAGGGAGTGCAAGGGATCCGTCCTGAAATATCTTGTCGCCGTGCGGGAAGCCTCTTGCAAAGCGCGGAACCTACCTTGGCTACACCGGCGAGCGCTGCTGGCCGATCAACCAAGGAGGTTCGAATGCCTGTGCACCAGTCCCGTATGTCGAAGACCCATGCGCTCCAGTTCGCGTGTCTGGCCTTGCGCGTCCGCTGCCTCGGAGGCGTTGCTGTTCTCGCGCTCGCCGCGGCGGTGACCTCGGGCGCTGCAACCGCGCAGCAGGCTGGATACGTCCACACGGCACCGACCGCACGTGCCCCTAAGGGCTTTACGGTCGATCAGGGAGCAGGGGTGCCCGGCCTGGCTGCTTTCCCGTCCGCTCCCCATCCGGCCGAGCCTCACCCGCATGGCCCGGAAAACCCCCAGGCCGGTGTTCCCGGGACCCATGACCCTTCCGGACTAGGAGACTGAACTACGGGTCGCGGCCGAAGGAGCGGGGCGGAGACAAGATCGCCCAGCTTGACGATGAGGTCATCCCCGACGTCCCCGGCGCGGATCTGCGGATCTGCGGAGCTGCCGTGCTGAACATCCTGATGGTCCTGGCGCTACTCCCGGTGGCCCTGAAGCGGGAAACGGCGGAATAGATGCCACCCTGACTTTGTACTCCGGCGATTGGCGGATCGATGTGCTCAGCCGAATATAGCGGCATGAGCACATCCACTGCCACTGAGGCCCGCCGCCTCCCCGCAGCCTTCGGTGGCGGCGCCGTCATTGGTGCCTTGGGCGGCCTCATCGGCCTGGGCGGCGCCGAATTCCGGCTTCCCCTCCTGATCGGCCTGTTCCGCTTCCCCGGGCTGGAGGCCGTTATTCTAAATAAGTGTTGATTTGCACTGAGAGCTGACCCTGTAGGAGCCGAAGTTTTCGCCGAGAAATGACCCGTGTCTGTTCACCTCCCCGGCCGGATGGTCGGGGTTATCGGAGTGATCGACATGGAGTTGTTGAGCGTGATCCGCCGGTGGCATCACCGGGATTGCATCCCGATCCGCGAGATCGAGCGACGGACGGGCCTGTCGCGGAACACGATCCGCAAGTACCTGCGGGCGGACGCCGTGGAGGTGCGGTTCAAGGTTCCCGAGCGCCCGAGCCGCCTGGCCCCGTTCGCTGACAAGTTGTCGGAGTGGCTGAGGGTGGAGGCGGGCAAGGGCCGCAAGAGGCGTCGCACGGTGCGGCGGATCCACGCCGACCTGGTCGCCCTGGGCTATGCGGGCTCCTACGCTCGCGTGGCGGCCTTCGTCCGGCGCTGGCAGGCGGGACGGGAGGTGGCGCAGCGGACCACCGGGCGCGGGGTGTTCGTGCCGCTCGCCTTCCAGCCCGGCGAGGCCTTCCAGTTCGACTGGAGCGAGGACTGGGCGACGGTGGGCGGCAAGCGGCTCAAGCTGCAGGCCGCGCACACCAAGCTGTCGCACAGCCGGGCCTTCGTCATTCGGGCCTACAAGCTGCAGACCCACGAGATGCTGTTCGACGCCCTGGCCGAGGCGTTCCGGGTGCTGGGCGGCGTGCCGCGCCGCGGGATCTTCGACAACATGCGGACCGCCGTGGATCGGGTCGGCACGGGCAAGGTCCGGCAGGTCAACGCGCGGTTCCAGGCCATGGCCAGCCACTACCTCTTCGAGCCGACCTTCTGCAGTCCGGCCTCGGGTTGGGGCGAGCCCTGGAGCGCCACCGGTCCGAGCGACAGGGCGAGCGGTCAGGTCGAGAAAAACGTCCAGGACGCCCGGCGGCAGATCTGGCAGGTCATGCCGCCGTTCATGGATCTGCCCGCCCTCAACGCCTGGCTGGAGGCCCGCTGCATCGAGCGCTGGGGCGAGATCCCCCACGGGGTCCTGCCGGGCAGCGTTGCCGAGGCGCATGCCCGGGAGAGAGCCAGCCTGATGCCGATGGGGCGGGCGTTCGACGGTTTCGTGGAGCACGCCAAGCGGGTGTCGCCGACCTGCCTCGTGCACTTCGAGAGCAATCGCTACAGCGTCCCGGCCTCGTTCGCCAATCGGCCCGTCAGCCTGCGGGTCTATCCTGACCGGCTCGTCGTGGTGGCCGAGGGCCAGGTCCTGTGCGAGCACGCCCGGATCGTCGAGCGCTCGCACGACGTTCCCAGCCGCTCCGTCTACGACTGGCGGCACTACCTCGCCGTGATCCAGCGCAAGCCGGGGGCGCTGCGCAACGGCGCACCCTTCGCCGAGATGCCGGAGGCGTTCCGCAGGCTCCAGGCCCATCTCCTGCGGCGGCCGGGAGGCGAGCGGGAGATGGTGGATATCCTTGCCCTGGTGCTGCAGCACGACGAGGGGGCGGTGCTCTGCGCCGTGGAGCTGGCCCTTGAGGGCGGGGTCGCCACCAAGACCCACGTCCTCAACCTCCTGCACCGTCTGACCGACGGCCCGAGCACGGCCGCGGCCATCGATGCCCCCCAGGCCCTCGTCCTGACCCAGGAGCCGAGGGCCGACATCGGGCGCTACGACGCGCTGCGGGATCGCGAGGTGCGCCATGCGTCATGATCCGGCGAGCGCCGCCCTCGTGGTCATGCTGCGCGGGCTCAAGATGTTCGGCATGTCCCAGGCAGTGGCTGAGCTGGCGGAGCAGGGAGCGCCTGCGTTCGAGACGGCCGTCCCCGTCCTCTCGCAGCTGCTCAAGGCAGAGATGGCCGAGCGCGAGGTGCGCTCGATCGCCTACCACACCAAGACGGCCCGGTTCCCGGCCTACAAGGACCTGGCGAGCTTTGACTTCGCGGCGAGCGAGGTCAACGAGGCCACGATCCGGCAGCTGCACCGGGGGGAGTTCACCGAGCGGGCCGACAACGTCGTGCTCATCGGTGGGCCCGGCACCGGCAAGACCCACATCGCCACGGCACTGGGCGTCCAGGCCATCGAGCACGGCCGCAAGAAGGTCCGGTTCTATGCCACGGTCGACCTGGTCAACGCCCTGGAACAGGAGAAGGCTGCCAACAAGGCCGGGCAACTCGCCGATCGCCTGCTCCGCCTCGACCTCGTCATCCTCGACGAGCTCGGCTACCTGCCGTTCAGCTCCTCGGGCGGCGCCTTGCTGTTCCACCTGCTCAGCAAGCTCTACGAGCGCACCAGCGTGGTCATCACCACCAATCTGAGTTTCAGCGAGTGGGGCGGCGTGTTCGGCGACGCCAAGATGACCACGGCCCTGCTCGACCGGCTCACGCACCACTGCCACATCCTGGAGACCGGCAACGACAGTTTCCGGTTCAGGAGCAGCTCGGCCGAACCCAGGAACAGGAGGGCCAAAACACCCGCTTGACCCGCGGCCACAGCCCGCGGGACATATCCCCGCACGGGTCAGTTCTCGATGAAAACCCCGGGTCAGTTCTCAGCGAAACTCAACAAGTGTTCGTGGAGGCTGTGCGCCATCAGTCGTGAACCGGAGGCAGCGTTCCGGCCTTGGCTGAGCCGTCATTCTGGCCCTCCAGGCTGTTGCAAGAGCGTCGCGATGCCACGGGACAACGCGTCACGGGGCAGCCACGAGGGGTTCCTCAGCCGAGTGGGGACATGACCTAGCGCGTGCACGTCAACGACATCGTCGCGTAATGTATCTTATGTAAAATAGACGTCCTACTTGCCTGTTTTTCGGCTACTTTTCCTGCACTGACGCCAGCCAGTCCTCACAGCGTAGTCCCTCCACGCGGCGGAACTCGCTGAGGTTGCCTGTGACCACGACCAGCCCGCGGCTACGCGCGTGTCCCGCGATCATCAGATCGTAGGCACCAATAACCTGCCCGGCGCGCTCCAGCGCTGTGCGAATCTCTCCCGCATGCGCTGCTGCGTCCGCGTCGAAGGCCAGCACATCCAGCCGCGCCGTGAAGCGCTCCACCTCCCGCCGGTTCTCGATCGGGCGGGCCGACTTGCCCGCACCGTGCAGTAACTCCATCAGAACCACGGTCGAGATGCAGAGTGAGCCGGCCTCGGCGTTGAAGCGTGTTCGTAGGCCTTGCGGTCGATCTCGCAGAACACGGATGCAGAGATTCGTGTCCAGCAGATAGCGCAGCATCAGAAGCGCTCGCGTTCCTCGGCACGAGGCTGGTTGCGGTCCGGCAGGTCAATCCCGGGTGCACCGAAGAAGTCGTCCCAACTAGCATCCGCCGGCACGATGACCCGGCGGGTGCCGTCCCGGAGGATCGAGACTTCCCTAACACTTTCTGGAAAGGCCACGCCCTTCGGCAGACGTACGGCCTGCGTCCGGTTGCTCTGAAAGAGAGTGGTCCGGGTCATGTGAACCTCTTGGGATATACAATCCATATATCCCCGCCTTGCCAAGGCGCAAGGTTTATAAGCCCTAGACACAGGAATCACGCTGAATCAGTGTCTTGGGGTGCTCTGTTTTGATCTTCCCCCACTGTGACCCGCCGGCTCCGCTCCCACCAGCAACGCCTCGCCGGGGTGGTGGAGGCAATCGCCAACGGCGAGACGGAGGCACGCGACATCCTGGCCGCCGTAACGCCCGGCGGGGGTAAGTCGCTCCTGCCGGTCATTGCCGCCAGCTGCCTCGTCGCAGCCGGGATCGTGGAGCGGGTCTGCTGGGTGGTGCCGCGCGACAGCTTGCGCCTGCAGGCCGAGGAGGCCTTCGCCGATCCCCTCTGGCGGCGGGCGCTGGGCCACTCCCTTTCCGTACGCGCGGCCGACAACACGCCGGACCCGAGCCGTGGCCTGGCCGGCTACATCACGACCTATCAGGGCATCGCGGCCGCCCCGGACCTGCACCTGGCGGAGTTCCGACGCCGCCGCACGCTGCTGGTGGTGGACGAGGTGCACCACCTGCCGGCGCTGGCCGACATCGATCTTGTGGCCGCGGCGCAGGAGACAGAGGAGGACCAGGCGAGCGCCTGGTCCCGCGCCATCCTGCCCCTGCTGGAATGCGCCCGCGTCCGCCTGCTGCTCTCCGGCACGCTGGAGCGGGCGGACGGCAGGGGCATCCTCTGGCTGCCCTACCGCCGCGGCCCGAAGGCGCGCACGCGCGAGGTGGAGCTGGACGCCGAAGGGTGGGCGGTGGTCGGCTACTCCCGTGCCCAGGCGCTGGCCGAGCGCGCCGTGCTGCCCGTGACCTTCGGCGCGCTGGATGGCGAGGCCAGCTGGCGCGACGAGGACGGCAACGAGCTGGGCCCGCACCGCATCTCCGGCCTCTACCCCGACGAGACGACGCGGCCCGCGCTGTTCACCGCGCTGCGCACCGGCTTCTCGGAAACCCTGCTGCGCCATGCCTTCGACGCGACGCGCGACCTGCGCGCGAAGCGGCGCCGTGGCCGGGGGCTGGTGGCGGGGGAGGGCGCGCGCGGCCTCGGCAAGCTGCTGGTGGTGGCGCCGGACCAGAGCTGCGCGCGGCTCTATCTCGACATGCTGCGGCGCTGGGTGCCGGCGCGGCAGGCGGAGAACCTGCGCCTCGCCACCTCCGACGAGCGCGACGCGCACGAGACCTTGGCGGCCTTCCGCCTGCGGCCGGAGCCCTCGATCCTGGTGACGGTGGCCATGGCCTATGAGGGGCTGGACGCGCCCGAGGTCGCGGTCGTGGCGGCGCTGACGCATATCCGCTCCCGCCCCTGGCTGGAGCAGATGGTGGCCCGCGCCACGCGGGTCGATCACCAGGCCGGGCCCTATGAGGAGCAGCAGGCGCTGGTCTTCCACCCGGACGACCCGTTCTTCGGCCAGTTCCGCTGGCGCATGGAGGAGGAGCAGGGCACCCGCGCCCGCGCGGCCAAGCCGCCGCGCCAGGGCGTGCTGCCGCTCTGGCTGAAGGAGATGCGGGAGGATGCGCGGGAGCGGGAAGGCATCGTGCCGCTGGAAAGCAACGCGCTGGCGCTGCGGCTGTCCACCCTGCGCCCGGGGCCGGACCTGGCGCAGCGGCGCCCCGAATTCAGCGAGCCGCAGCAGGAGCTGTTCGAGGCGCCCTCGGTCGCCGAGCGGCGGCTGCGGGCGCGGGTCGGCGAGCTTGTGGCGGCGCAGGTGGTGGAGGACGAGGGCGCGCTGCACGCGCCGCGCGGCCAGGGCACCTACCACGCCTACAACGCCGCGCTGAAGCGCGTGCTGGGCAACAAGGGGCGGGCGGAGATGACCCTGCCGGAGCTGGAGGCGGCGGTCTCCTGGCTGGAGCGGAACCGGCTGTCCGACCATCTCCATCTGCTGGCGGGCGACCACCGCTACGACTGGGCGGCGCGGCAGCGACAGGACTGGCGCCCGCCGGTCGGGCGCCCGGCCACGCGGCGCCCGG
>NZ_BDLP01000071.1:0-15991 GCF_001950415.1 Roseomonas sp. TAS13 | reverse complement strand
CTTACGGTGGAGCTGTGCGTAGATGTGATCAAGAGACAGGGGCAGGGCGCCCTCCGCCGCGCGGCGGCAGAAGTCGAGGTTGCGCGCCCCCCGCAACCCCCGCCCGGGGCCCAGCAGGCTGATCGCTTCCAGCAGGTTGGTCTTGCCGGTGCCGTTCTCCCCCGCCACCACCACCAGCGGCGACTCCAGGCGCAGATCCGTCGCGGCATGGCTGCGGAAATCCCGCAGCATCAGCCGTGTCAGGCGCAGGCCGGGCGGGGCGTTCTGGAGGGGAAGGGTCAAGCGGGTCCCGAAGGCTTCCTGGGGGCGGCGCCCGGACAATCCGTGCGGGAGGCAGGGAAGGGCGGGTCAGACCCGCATCGGCATCAGCACGTAGAGCGCGCTGGCCTTGTCCTCGTCCTGCACGATGGTGGGGGCGGAGCCGTCCGAGAAGCGGAACACCACCTGGCCCTGCACCTGGTCGGTGATGTCCTTCAGGTAGCGGGCCTGGAAGCCGATCTCCAGCGGCGTGGAGGCGTAGCTGACGGCATCCGCATCCAGCTCCTCGCGTGCCTGCCCCTGCTCGGGGGAGGAGGCGGTGAGGACGAGCTGGTTCTTGCCCAGCGCCAGCTTCACCGGCCGGGAACGCTCGGAGGAGATCGCCGCCACCCGGTCCACCGCCTGGGCGAAGAGGGCGCGATCAACCTTGAGCTCCTTGTCGTTCCCCTTGGGGATGACGCGCTCGTATTCCGGGAAGGTGCCGTCGATCAGCTTCGAGGTCAGCGTCACCGGGCCCAGGCGGAACTGGATCTTGGTGTCGGAAAGGCGCACCTCGACCGTCGCCTCCTCACCCGAGGCCTCGTCGGCCAGCTTCCGCACCTCACCCACCGTCTTGCGCGGCACGATCACCCCCGGCATGCCCGAGGCGCCTTCAGGCAGCGGCGCCTCGACACGGGCGAGGCGGTGCCCGTCGGTCGCCACGGCGCGCAGCACCTTGCCGCCCTCGCCCTCGGCCACATGCAGGTAGATGCCGTTCAGGTAGTAGCGCGTCTCCTCGGTGGAGATGGCGAAGCGGGTGCGGTCCACCAGCTCGCGCAGCGTCGCGGCGGGCAGGACGAAGCGATGCGGCAGCTTGCCTTCCGTCATCGCCGGGAAGTCCTCGACCGGCAGCACCATCAGCGAGGTCACGTAGCGCCCGGCGCGCAGGCCCAGCGGCGCGTCGCCACCCGCCTGGTCGAACTCCACCTTCAGCCCGTCGCCCAGCTTGCGCGCGATCTCGTAGAGCGTCGCCGCCGGTGCGGTGCAGCGGCCCGGCTGCGTCACCTCGACACCGGTGGTGATCTCCTCCACCACCGCGATCTCCATGTCGGTGGCGGTCAGCGTCAGACGGCCTTCCGCGGCCTCCAGCAGGACGTTGGCCAGGATGGGGATGGTGTTGCGACGCTCGACGACGCTCTGGACATGCGCGAGCGCCTTCAGCAGCACCGCCCGGTCCACCGTGAACTTCATCGGCGCCTATCCTCGATAGCTGTTGGGGGCCCCGGAGCCAGGGACCCAGTGTTGACAAGGAGACATTCCTATCACCCCGCCCAAACCCGGGGAAGCGGGGCCACCGGCCGCATTTCGGCGTGGCCCGGCAGGACGGGCGGGCTAGGCGGGGCACCGGAGCGGGGGCGTGGGGGGGTCAGGTCTCCAGCATGCGCCGCAGCAGCTCGACATCCTCGGCGAAGCCGGCATCCTGCTGCATCAGCTCCTGCACCTTGGCCACGGCGTGCATGACCGTGGTGTGGTCGCGGTTGCCGAACTTGCGGCCGATCTCAGGCAGGGAGCGCGAGGTGAGCTGCTTGGCCAGGTACATCGCCACCTGGCGCGGCCGCGCCACGTTGCGCGCCCGGCGGGCCGAGGACATGTCGGCGAGGCGCATGTTGTAGTGCTCGGCGACCCGCTTCTGGATCTCCTCGATCGTCACGCGGCGATCATGGGCGCGCAGGATGTCGTGCAGGACCTCCTGGCAGCTTTCCAGCGTCACCGGGCGGCCGAACAGGCCGGAATGGGCGATCAGCCGGTTCAGCGCGCCCTCCAGCTCCCGCACGTTCGAGGTGATCTTGTGCGCGAGGTATTCCAGCACCCGCGCCGGCACGGGGATGCCCGCCGCCTGTGCCTTGGCCTCCAGGATCGAGATCCGCAGCTCGTAGGTGGTGGCGTGGATATCGGCCACCATGCCGCAGCCGAGCCGCGTGCGCAGCCGGTCCTCCAGCCCCGACAGGTCGGAGGGCGACTTGTCGGCCGAGACCACGATCTGCTTGCCGGCATCCACCAGCGCGTTGAAGGTGTGGAAGAACTCCTCCTGCGTGTTGTCCTTGCCGATCAGGAACTGCAGGTCGTCGATCATCAGCACGTCGACGGAACGGAGGCTCTCCTTGAACTCCATCGTGCTCTGCGAGCGCAGCGCCGCGATGAAGCGGTACATGAACTTCTCGGCGGACATATAGGCCACCGAGCGGTCGAGGCCCGGCTCGCGCAGCGCCCAGGCGATCGAGTGCATCAGGTGCGTCTTGCCCAGCCCGACGCCGCCATAGAGGAAGAGCGGGTTGAAGCCCGGGCTCGCCGGTTTCTCCGCCACGCGGCGGGCGCAGGCATAGGCGAACTCGTTCGGCTTGCCGACCACGAAGCTGTCGAAGGTGAAGCGCGGATCGAGCGGCGCGGCCCAGTCGTTGCGGGGGTCGGCACTGCGGGAATCGGCCGCGCGGGCCTCGGCCGGGCGTGCCGGCTCCGGCACGGCGCGCGGCATGGCCTCGCCATCCACCGCCGCGCCATCGGGTGCCGGTGCCGGGGCCACGCGGATATCCACCCGGCGAACGCCCAGGTTCTCGGCCTGCCAGAGCGCGCGCAGCCGGTCCCCGTACTGGCTGCGCAGCCAGTCGCGCAGGAAGCGCGAGGGCACCTGCACCACGGCCTCCTCGCCCTCGATGGCTGCCAGCGTCATCTGGCGCATCCAGGTGCGGTACTCGATCTCGCCGATTTCCTCGCGCAGGCGGCCGCGGATGCGCGTCCAGGCTTCGGTGACGTTGGAGGAATCCAGGTTGGCGCCGGAGAGGGCGGGAGAGGTGCCGCCGAGGTCTTCCTGCTGCATGAGCATCCGCATCCTCTCTCCGAACCGCGGCTCGCGCCGCTCTCCCTCGACCGGCCGACAGGACCGGACATTCTGGCCTGACCCCGGCCGGACCCGCCGCCCCCGGGAGGGGGGAGGAGAGCCTCGCGCAGAGCCCCCGGCCAGGGTGGGAGGGGCACAACAGCGCGAAGCCCGGAACCGATCAAGAAGAGTCAGAGCGGCGCTCCGACTCCGGAGTCACACTGTTGCAACGAAGCTATGGAGCACCAACCCGAATTCGGATGACGTCTTAGCCTCGTCGGCTAACTGCCTTGAAAAGCCTGCAAAAATTACGGCCCGAATCAGAACGATCCGGGCCGTCAACACACCTACTGAAGGTGTGATCGAATTTTTAGCCCTGCGCCGTCGCGCCCAGCGCCTTCACGCGGGCGGACAGGCGGGAGAGCTTGCGGCCCACGGTGTTGGCGTGCAGGACGCCCTTCGTGACGGCGCGCATCATCTCGGGCTGGAAGGCCTGGAAGGCGGCCTGGGCCTGGCTCTTGTCGCCCGCAGCCAGCGCGTCCTCGAGCTTGCGCAGGAAGGTGCGCACGCGGGAGCGGCGGGCGGTGTTGCGCGCGTTGCGCTTCTCGGTCTGACGGATGCGCTTACGCGCAGAGGGCGTGTTCGCCATGAGCTGTACTGACTGCCGATCTGTCTGTGGAACGCCGCCACCCTCCAGGACAGGACCAAGGGGGACAGCAGAAGGTCGGGGCTTCTAGACCCCGACCGGCTGCGAAGTCAACCGCAAAGCCCCTCGCAGGAGGGGTGGTGGTGCCCGCCGGGTGGCCGGCCGCCTGGCCACCCTGGTACGTCTCCTGGCACGTTCCTTGGGGCAGCTCCCGGGATGGGCGCGCCTGGGGGGAACTCTCCCCGAACCGGACGCCGGCGAAAGGCCCGCATGGCTGTGCTGCCCGCGGCTGGCCGCCGTCCGGCCGGCGGGCGGTCAGCCGCGCCCGAAATCGGGCTTCCGCTTCTCGACGAAGGCGGCCATGCCCTCGACCTGCCCCGCCGTGCCGAAGAGGCTCAGGAAGAGCTGGCGCTCCAGCCGCACGCCCTCGCGCAGCGTGGTCTCGAAGGCGGCGTTGACGGCGGCCTTGGCCATGGCGACCGAGGTCGGGGGCAGGGCGGCGATCCGCGCCGCCATCTCCAGGACCTGAGGCAGCAGCTCCGCCGCCGGGACCACCCGCGCCACCAGCCCGCTGCGCTCGGCCTCCGCGGCGTCCATGATCCTTGCGGTCAGGATCAGGTCCATGGCCTTGGACTTGCCCACGGCCCGGGTCAGCCGCTGCGTGCCGCCGGCGCCGGGCAGAATGCCGATATTGATCTCCGGCTGGCCGAACTTCGCCGTGTCGGCGGCGACGATCATGTCGCACATCATCGCCAGCTCGCAGCCACCGCCCAGCGCATGGCCCGCCACCGCCGCGATGACCGGCTTGCGCACCTGCAGGATCGTTTCCCAGCGCTGGCCGATGAAGTCGTTCCGGTACACGTCCGGAAAGCGGCGGTCCTTCATCTCCCGGATATCGGCCCCGGCGGCAAAGGCGCGCTCACTGCCGGTCAGCACGATGGCGCCGACCTCCTCGTCGGCATCGAAGGCGAGCAGCGCCTCGCCAAGCTGCGCCATCAGCGAATCGCTGAGTGCGTTGAGCGCCTTGGGACGGTCGAGCGTGATCAGGCCCACCCGCCCCTGCCGCTCCGACAGGACCAGTTTCTCGTCGGCCATCGGGGTTCCTCCGCTGCGTGGCGGGGAGGCTGTCGCCTGCGACGGGCGAGGTCAATCCGCCAGGCCGGCAGGGCAGCGGCGTGGTCCGGTGGCAAGGGGCCGGCTCTCGCGTCAGCCGGGGCCGGCGGGCGGGAGGTCCAGGGTCAAACCTGTACGTTTGACCAGGTTCCTGGCGGAAAAGGGGGGGCGGGGGCGGCGCGACGTCCGGGCGTGAAGCGCGACCGGCAGCCCGCCGCCCGTATCAGACGTGTTCCGCCGCCGCGGCTGCCGTGGTGGCCTCGCTGCGGGCGTGCTCGCGGCTGCCCAGGCCGTTGAAGAAGGCGTTCAGGGACACTGCGACGATGGAGGCCAGGAGGATGCCAGATTCCAGCAGCGGGTGCAGCTCGTGCGGCAGGGCGCGGAAGAAGTTCGGGGCCGTCAGCGGGATCATGCCGAAGCCCACGGACAGGGCGACGACGAAGAGATTGTTCTGGTTGTTGCGGAAATCGACATGGGTGAGGATGCGTGCGCCGGTGGCCGCCACCATGCCGAACATCACCAGCCCGGCGCCGCCGAGAACGACCTGCGGCACGGCCTCCACCAGCGCCGACATCTTCGGAAGCAGGCCCAGGGCGAGCATGATCACGCCGGCGCCCACCGTCACCCAGCGCGAGCGCACACCGGTCACGCCCACCAGCCCGACATTCTGCGAGAAGGAGGTGTAGGGGAAGGTGTTGAAGATGCCGCCCAGCAGCGTGCCGAGGCCGTCGGCGCGCAGCCCGCGGCTCAGCGCATCCTGGTCCACGGGGCGATCGGTCATCTCGCCCAGGGCCAGGAACATGCCCAGCGATTCGATCATCACCACGACCATCACGATGCACATCGTGACGATGGGCACGAGGTGGAAGGTCGGCATCCCGAAGTGGAAGGGCGTCACCACCGCGAACCAGGGGGCGGCCAGGACGCGCTCGAAATGCATCACCCCCATCAGGCTGGCCAGCACCGAGCCCGCGACGATGCCCAGCAGCACCGCGACATTGGCCACGAAGCCGCGCCCCCACTTGATCAGCGCCAGGATCACCAGCAGCACGAAGAGCGCGATGCCCAGCCCGGTGAGCTGGCCGTAATTCGGGTTGGCATAGGAATAGGGCACGCCGTCGACGACGCGCGTCAGCATGGGCAGCCCGCCGCCGGCCCAGTTGATGCCCACCCGCATCAGCGAGATGCCGATCACCAGGATGATCGTGCCCGTGACCACGGGCGGGAAGAGCGGCAGAAGCCGGCTGACGAAGGGCGCCACCAGCACCCCGAAGATGCCGGCCGCGATCACCGAGCCGTAGATACCTAGCAGCCCGACATCGGGCGCGGCGGCCATGGACAGCATCGGTCCCACGGCGGCGAAGGTCACGCCCATCATCACCGGCAGGCGGATGCCGAAGCCGGGGAAGCCCAGGCACTGCACCAGCGTCGCGAGGCCGCAGGCGAAGAGGTCCGCCGAGATCAGAAAGGCGACTTCCTGGGGGGCGAGGTTCAGCGCCCGCCCGATGATCAACGGCACGGCCACGGCGCCCGCATACATGACCAGCACGTGCTGGAGCGCGAGCGGCACCAGTTTCGGCAGCGGCAGCATCCGGTCCACCGGATGCGGACCCGTGCCCACCCGGCCAGCCCTGGCCTCCATGCGTCCCGACATCGGCAACTCCCTGTTTTCCTTGGTTCCTGGCGGTCCCGGGAGGGCCGCCGGATGCGATGCTGGAACAATCGGTTAGCAAGGCTCGTGCCGGGGAATGGCCTCGGCCGAGAAGGGCGGTCCGGTGAAGGGATAGGCAATATGCCTTGAAACTGGGCCTCTTTCGCGTGAAGGCGCAGCAGGTGCCCCTCCATTCCGGCCGCTTGGTGCCGAGATTGCCGAAGGGGTGGAGCGGTTCGCCAGAAGGACCGGCAAGGTTTCGCTTCCAGCCTGCGGACCGCCGGGCCGGCAGCGGTCTTGATCCCGCACCGGCGCCCTCCATGTTGCATTGCAACGAAACCCAGGGGCGGTGGCCACCCCGGTTTCGCCTCAACCCAACGGCATGGCGTGTGTTGGGCGCAGCAGAACCAAGCAAGCAGGACGACCGGCATGGACCAAGTCGCGACCGCGGCCCTTCCTTCCGCCAGCCATCCCGGCGCCGAGTGGTGGCGCTCGGCCGTGATCTACCAGATCTACCCGCGCTCCTTCGCGGATTCCGACGGCGACGGCATGGGTGATTTGCCGGGCATCGCGGCCCGGCTGCCCCATGTGGCGCGGCTCGGGGTGGATGCGGTCTGGCTCTCGCCCTTCTACCGCTCGCCGCAGGCCGATGGCGGCTATGACGTGGCGGACTACCGGGCCGTGGACCCGCTCTTCGGCACGCTGGCGGATTTCGACCGCCTGCTGGAGCGGGCCCATGCGCTGGGGCTGCGGGTGATCGTGGACCTGGTGCCCAACCACAGCTCGGACGAGCATCCCTGGTTCCAGGCCGCCCTCCGCACCCCGGCCGGCAGCCCGGAGCGCGCACGCTACATCTTCCGCGACGGACGCGGTCCCGCCGGCGATGTGCCGCCCAACGACTGGCGCAGCGTCTTCGGCGGCTCCGCCTGGTCGCGCGCCCCCGGCGACACGCAGTGGTACCTGCATCTCTTCGACCGGCGGCAGCCGGATTTCGACTGGACGCATCCGGAGGTCCACGCCGAGTTCGAGAGCATCCTGCGCTTCTGGCTCGACCGGGGCGTGGACGGCTTTCGCGTCGATGTCGCGCATGGGCTGGTCAAGGCGCCGGGCCTGCCGGAATGGAGCGGCCAGGCCACCATGATCGAGGGCGAGGAGCGTCGCGACATGGGGCCGATGTGGGACCAGGAGGGGGTGCACGAGATCTACCGCGACTGGCACCGGGTGCTGGCCTCCTATCCCGGCGATCGGATGATGGTGGCGGAGGCCTGGGTGAAGCCGCCGTCCCGCCTCGCCCGCTATGTCCGCCCGGACGAGATGCAGCAGGCCTTCAACTTCGACTACCTGACCGCGCTCTGGGACGCGGCGGAGCTGCGGCGGGTGATCGACGGCTCCCTCGGGGCCGCCGCCGCCGTGGGCGCGCCGACCACCTGGGTCCTGTCCAACCACGACACGGTGCGCCATGCCTCCCGCTACGGGCTGGCCGTGCCGGGCTCCCGCCCGCTCGGCATCGATGCGGCGGGCGAGCAGCCGGACGAGGCGCTGGGCCTGCGACGCGCCCGCGCCATGGCGCTGCTGACCCTGGCCCTGCCGGGCTCGGCCTATATCTACCAGGGCGAGGAACTGGGCCTGCCGGAGCACACGACGCTGGAGGCCCGCCACCGCCAGGACCCCTCCTTCTTCCGCACCGGCGGGGTGGAGACCGGCCGCGACGGCTGCCGGGTGCCGATCCCCTGGGAGGCGGAGGCACCGGGCTTCGGCTTCAGCCCGGCCGGAGCGACCTGGCTGCCGCAGCCGGAGGGTTTCCGCGCCTATGCCGTGGACCGGCAGGAGGGCGTGCCGGGCTCCACCCTGGAACTCTACCGCCACCTGCTGCGCCTGCGCCGGGAGCATGGGCTGGGGCAGGGGGATCTGGTCTGGGAAGCCTCCCCGCCTTCCGTGCTGGCGCTGCGCAACGGGGCGGTGCGGGTCGTCATCAATCTGGGCAAGGCCCCGGTGCCCCTGCCGGAAGGCCGCCTCCTCGCCGCCAGCCTGCCGCCGGAGGGCGAGGCCGGGCTGCCCGGCAACGCAGCGGTCTGGCTGGCGGCGGGCTGATACGGACGGTCCCTGCGCTGCGCTTCGTGGCCGGTCGCCGGTGGGAGAGGCCTTGCCTCTCCCGCCGGACCCCCTCTCCGCCGGGGACGGAAGCCGGTCCTCAGGCTCCGGCCTTTCGTTGGCTCTGGTGGTGACCGTTATTCTGCGGCTCGACCCCCGGGAGCAGGTGGAGGCGCAGGGGAAGCCACCGTTCGTATGAGTCCGGCGCCGGCAGGCCTGACCCGCCCGCGACGCGGCCCCCGGTCTCCGGCCGGGCGTGGGGCCGGGTCTTGCCCCGGGCGCCGGAAGGCCCGACCTAGGGCGGCGGAACAGAGAACCCTCCCAGCCCCTCAGCCCTCAGACCTCCAGCCAAGGATTCCGGATGTCCTCCTACGACTTCGACCTTTTCGTGATCGGCGGCGGCAGTGCCGGCGTGCGCTGCGCCCGGATCGCCGCCGGCCATGGCGCGCGGGTGGGCATCGCCGAGAGCCGCTTCTGGGGCGGCACCTGCGTCAATGTCGGCTGCGTGCCCAAGAAGATCATGGTGCAGGCGGCGGAATACGGCCAGTGGGCGGCGGATGCGGCGGCCTTCGGCTGGGACATCGAGAAGCGCGGCCATGACTGGTCGGTGCTGAAGGAGGCGCGGGACAAGGAGGTCGCGCGCCTCAACGGCATCTACCGCCGGCTGCTGGAGGGCAACGGCGCCCAGGTCTTCGAGGCGCATGCCCGCTTCATCGACGCGCACACCCTGCAGGTGGGCGAGGAGCGGGTGACCGCGGAGCGCATCGTCATCGCCGTGGGCGGCCGCCCGATCCGGCCGGACCTGCCGGGCATCGACTGCGTGATGATCTCGGACGACCTCTTCACCCTGGAGAAGCGGCCGGAGAAGATCATCATCGTCGGTGGCGGCTATATCGGTGTCGAGTTCGCCGGGCTGCTGCACGCGCTGGGTTCGGAGGTGGTGCTGACCTACCGCCAGAAATGGCCCCTGCGCGGCTTCGACCAGGAGCTGCGGGAAGGGCTGGCCGAGGCGCTCATCGCCCAGGGCATCAAGATCAACCCGGGCGAGACCATCACCGGCTTCGGTCCGGCGGGTGACGGGCGGATCGTGAACCTCGCCTCCGGCCGGGTGCTGGAAGCCGATGCCGTGCTGGTGGCGGTCGGGCGCGAGCCGGCCACCCAGGGCCTGGGACTGGCCGAGGCCGGGGTGGCGGTGGATGCGCGCGGCGCCGTGGTGGTGGACGAGGACCACGCCACCAGCGTCGCGCATATCTACGCGCTGGGCGATGTCACCGACAAGCTGAACCTGACGCCCATGGCGACGGCGGTGGGTCATGCCCTGGCCGATACGCTGTTCGGCGGCCGGCCGCGCCGCGCCTCCTATGACAACGTGCCCAAGGCCGTCTTCTCCTCGCCGCCGATCGGCAGCGTCGGCCTGACCGAGGAGGAGGCCGCGGCGCGGGGGCCGACCGACATCTATCTCACCCGCTTCACCCCGATGCGCCACACGATCAGCAAGCGGGAAGGGCGGCGTAGCCTGATGAAGGTGGTGGTGGATGCGCGAACCGACCGCCTGCTCGGCATCCACATGCTGGGCGAGGATTCGCCGGAGATCCTCCAGGGCTTCGCCGTGGCGGTGGTGAACGGGCTGACCAAGGCGCAGCTCGACGCCACCATCGGCATCCATCCGACCGCCGCCGAGGAATTCGTCACCCTCCGCTCCCCCGCCCGGCGGGCGGGCGACATGCAGGACGAAGAAGGCCGGGAGGAGGTGTAGTCCGCAGGCGGGACCGCCCCCGGGAGGAAGGAGGCTTTCCCAAGGGGGCTTTCCCAAGGGGGCTTTCCCAGGGGGGGCTTTCCCAGAGGCCGGAACCGCCGCTATGGTCCCGCCCCCCGAAAACGGAAGCGCCACAACGATGACCAGCAAGGACTGGCACCCCGGATCCTGGCGCGACATGCCGATCCGCCAGGTGCCCGACTACCCCGACAGCAACGACCTCGCGGCCGCGGAGGCGAAGCTCGCCTCCTTTCCGCCGCTGGTCTTTGCCGGGGAGGCAGACCGGCTGACGGCGCGCCTCGCCGATGCGGCGGAAGGCCGCGCCTTCATCCTCCAGGGCGGCGACTGCGCGGAATCCTTCGCGGATTTCCGGGCCGACAACATCCGCGACACCTTCAAGGTGCTGTTGCAGATGGCGGTGGTGCTGACCTTCGGCGCCTCCCTGCCCGTGGTGAAGCTGGGCCGCATGGCCGGGCAGTTCGCCAAGCCCCGCTCCTCCGACACGGAAACGCGCAACGGCGAGACGCTGCCCTCCTATCGCGGCGACATCGTCAACGGGCCCGAATTCACCGCCGCGGCGCGCGTGCCCGATCCGGCGCGCATGGAATTCGCCTATCTCCAGTCCGCCGCGACGCTGAACCTGCTGCGCGCCTTCGCCACCGGCGGCTTCGCCGACCTGAACCAGGTGCATCGCTGGAACCTGGGCTTCGTGGCGCGCTCGCCGCTGGCGGAACGCTACCAGGACCTCGCGGCGCGCATCGACGAGACGCTGCGCTTCATGCGGGCCTGCGGCATGGAGAACGCGCCGCAGCTCCACGAGACGGAGTTCTACACCTCGCATGAGGCGCTGCTGCTCGGCTACGAGCAGGCGCTGACGCGCGAGCCCTCGACGCATCCGCGCCGGCACTATGCCTGCTCGGCGCATTTCCTCTGGATCGGCGACCGCACGCGGCAGCCGGACGGGGCGCATGTCGAGTTCCTGAGCGGCGTGGCCAATCCGATCGGGCTGAAGGTCGGGCCGACCACCTCGGTGGAGGACCTGCTGCGGCTCACCGAGCGTCTGAACCCGCGCAACGTGCCGGGGCGGCTGACGCTGATCACCCGCATGGGCGCCGGCAAGGTGGAGCAGCACCTGCCGCCGCTGCTGCGCGCGGTGAAGGCGGAGGGACGCAAGGTCACCTGGATCACCGACCCGATGCACGGCAACACCGTGCCGGCCGGCAGCTACAAGACCCGCTCCTTCGACGCCATCCTGCGCGAGGTCCGCAGCTTCTTCGACGTGCATCAGGCCGAGGGCACCTGGCCCGGCGGCGTGCATGTGGAGATGACGGGCGCCGACGTCACGGAATGCCTGGGCGGCGCGCATCGTCTGACCGAGGCCGACCTGTCCCGCTCCTACGCCACGGCCTGCGACCCGCGGCTGAACGCGGAGCAGTCGCTGGAACTGGCCTTCCTGGTGGCCGAGGAGCTGAAGGCGCGTCGGCCGGGCGCGAGCAGCCTGCCGCTCCAGGCGGCCCAGTAGCCCTGGGCAGGTAGCCCGGGCCCCCGGCTCGGCCTGCCGGGCGCGGTGCGGATCTGCATCGCCCCGGCGGCATGGGTGGCCTCCCGGCGGCATGTCACAGTCCACCGGGCCAGGCTGGGCCGTGCGCCAGCCGGGAAGGCGCGCGGTGCCCACGGCATGCCGCGCGGGACGATGGATCGAGGGAAGGACAGAGGCATGGCGGAGCCCCCGGCAGGACCGGCCCCGAGCAGGGCGGAGATGGAGGCGGAGATCACCGCCCGCACCGACAGCTACTTCAACCGCACCAAGGCGATCGTGACGGCCCATGGCGACTGCCGCGTCACCTATGCCGTCTTCCTGCGTCGGCCCGTGATCTCCGCGCCGCGCCTCGCGCTGGAATGGCTGCGGCGTGTGACGGCCGAGCGCGGGCTGGAGGTGCAGATCGACCTGATGCACCCCGAGGGAAGCTGGGTCGGCGCCGGCGATCCGCTGCTCTACGTCACCGGCTCCTTCGTGGGGCTGGTGGACCTGGAGACGCTGCTGCTGCAGCAGGTGGGGCCGCCCTGCGTCGCCGCGCACAACGCCTACCAGATGTGCCTGGAACTGCCGAGGATCCCCTTCCTGGCCATGGATGCGCGGCACTGCGCCGGCGCCGACATGCAGGAGATGATGGCCTATGCCGCCGCCGTCGGCGGCGACGCCGCCCGCAAGGAGGGCGCTCGCGGCTTCGTCGGCAATGCCAGCAACGCCACCGCCCACTGGTTCGGCACCCCGGCCGGGCTGGGCACGATGCCGCATGCGCTGATCGGCTATGCCGGCTCCACCCTGCGCGCCGCCGAGATGTTCCGCGAGACCTATCCGGACGACGACCTGACCGTGCTGACCGACTATTTCGGCCGGGAGATCGCGGACGGGCTGGAGGTCTGCCGTCGCTTCCCGGATCTCGCCGCCGCGGGCCGGATCTCCGTGCGGCTGGACACGCATGGCGGCCGCTACCTGGAAACGCTCGACCCCGGCGAATCCTACGCGGTGCTGGAGCGCAACATGCCCGGCGCCATCCGCCGCTACCGCACCGAGGAGGAATTGCGCTTCCTGGTCGGCACCGGCGTTTCCGCCGCCGCCATCTGGCGGATGCGGGAGGCGCTGGACAAGGCCGGCTTCCCGAAGGTGCGGATCATCGCCTCCTCCGGCTTCTCCGTCGCCAAGTGCCGCGTGATGTCGGAGGCCAGGGCGCCGCTCGATGTCGTCGGCACCGGCTCCTTCATCCCCGATCGCTGGAGCGAGACCTACGCCACGGCGGATATCGTGGCCTATGACGGGGTGCCGCGGGTCAAGGTCGGGCGCGAGTTCCTGCTGCGGGGCGGCAGGCCCGGCTGAGGCGGGGGCCGGAGGGCTCTTCCGCGCCGGCGGAATGCCCCCGGCAGGCCCGTTTCAGGGAAACGGGGCCAGAAGAACGAAGGTTCTGGCGGTATCGAGGATATCCAGCCCGAAATGCCGGCAGGCATCCTCCATCAGCCGAACGGCCAGCACGGTCAGCGCGACCACGATCATGCCGAGGGCGGTCCTTGCCCCGGCCTGGGTGACGAGCAGCGCCTGCATGTTCTGCTGCGTCCCGGGGCGCACGACCTGGCGCCTCCACAGGTGCAGCTGCCGCTTCCAGTCCTCCAGCATGGCGCCTCGTCTTCCACTGCGTGACGGAGGCCCGCCCCCGGGAGAGGCGGAGCCGGGATTCCGTGTGCGCAGACTGCCACCGATGCAAAGTTCGAGATAGGGGTCGTTTTTTGATACGGCTCGGATGGCGCATCACGAGTCTGGTGACGGAGCCGTGCCGCCGTTCACCGGCCCTTCACCTTCCCGGAGGTATCCTTCGCCCATTTGAAGGGTGAAAGTGTGAATGCGCCTGTATCGTGATCTTTCCGTGGGACGGAAACTGGCGGTCTCGGCCGGGCTGACGCTGCTTCTTCTGGGGATGCTGCCGGCTGTGACCTGGCAGGAAGCCGGCAATATCGCCCGGCAGGCGGACGAGTTCTCCGGCGCCAACAGGGCCTCGCTGCGCCTCAACGACCTGTCCGGCAAGGTCCAGTCCGTCCCGGCCCTGGCGCTCACCCTGCGCGATGCACAGACCGGGGACGCCGTGCGGGACGCCGAGGCGCGGGCGAGGCAACTGCTGCGGCAGGCGGAGGAGCAGGGGCCGGCTCTCCTGCGCGAGTTGCCGGAGGCGTTGCAGGCGCGCCTGGCGGAAATGCCCACGCTGCTGCGGGACTATGCCGGCGCGGTCGACGAGATGGCCGAAAACCGCCTGCGCCTGTTGCAGGCGCGCGACGGGCGCTTCTATCCCATCAGCGCCGCCATCGACCAGACGATGGAAAGCGTGCTCAGCGCCGTCGAGTTCGATACGGACAGCAATTCCGCGGCCACCGAGCTGCGGGAGCGGATGGCGAGCTTCCAGAACGCGGTGAACGACATCCGCTTCGGCCTCCAGCGCTTCCTGGCCACGCAGGACGCCCAGCAGACGCGCCGCATCCGCTCCGCCATCGCGAAGCAGAGGGTGCATCTGCAATCCGCGCTGAGCGTGCCGATGGCCGAGCGTTTGAAGGAGGATGTGCGGAAGGCGGGCCAGCTCGCGGCCGAGCTGGTCGCGGCGACGGACGAGATCCTGGGCGCCGGGGAGGCGCTGGAAGGCATCATGGCCCAGCGGATCCAACCCGGCGCCCAGGCCCTGCGGGAGCTCGGCGACAGCACCGGCCACGCCCTGGCGGAGCGTGTGGCGCAGGCGGATACGGGGGTGGCGGGCTCGATCCGGCGGCTGTGGAAGTTGCCGCTGATCCTGGGCGGCGTCGTGACGCTGCTGCTGGCGGTTTCCGGCTGGATCAGTGCCCGCGCCATCGGGGCGCCGATGCGGCGCCTGGCCGGCGCGGTCGCCGCCATCGCCGGCGGCGACGTGGGTCGGCCCGTGCCCGACCGCAACCGGCGCGACGAGATCGGGGCGATCGCCCAGGCACTGGAACGGCTGCGCGCCGTGGCGGGGGACGCCTTCGCTCGCGGGCAGATGATCGAGCAGCTGCCGGTCTGCATCATGACCGCCGACCCGAAGGACGGGTTCCGCATCACCTACGTCAATGCGGGCATGGTCGCGCTGCTGGAGCGGCTGCGCGGCGTGCTGCCCTGTGCGCCGGAGGCGGTGAAGGGCCGGAGCATCGACATCTTCCACCACCATCCCGGAGAGGTGCGTGCGATCCTTTCCGACCCGGCGCGGCTGCCCCACCGCACCCGGATCAAGCTGGGCGACGAGGTCTTCGACCTGCGGGCCAGCGCCATCACCGACGCCGCCGGCGGCTATGTCGGGCCGATGCTGAGCTGGACCCTGGCGACGGAGCAGGCGAGGCTGGCCGATGTCTTCGAGGGCGAGGTGGGCCGCCAGGTGGAGGGCGTGGCCAGCCGGGCCGACGAGCTGCGCCAGGCGGTGGCGGCGGTTTCCGCCTCCTCCGCGGATTCCGGTGACCGCGCCCGCCAAGTGGCCGAGATCTCCCGCCAGTCCAGCGCCGACGTGCAGGCGGTGGCGGCGGCGGCGGAGGAGATGGCCGCCAGTGTCAACGAGATCACCCGCCGCGTCGGCGAGGCCGCGAGCGTGGCGGGGCAGGCGGTGAGCGAGGTGCAGTCCACCGATTCCATCGTGCGTTCGCTGAGCGAGAGCGCGGGACGCATCGGCGACGTGGTGCGGCTGATCTCCGACATTGCGGGGCAGACCAACCTGCTGGCGCTGAACGCGACGATCGAGGCGGCGCGGGCCGGCGAAGCGGGCAAGGGCTTCGCGGTGGTCGCCGGGGAGGTGAAGGGCCTGGCCGCGCAGACCGCCCGCGCCACCGAGGAGATCACCGCGCAGATCGGCCAGATGCAGTCGGCGACGGCCGAGGCGGTTTCCGCCATCCAGGGCATCGGCAGCACGGTGGAGCGCACCAGCGAGATCGCCACGGCCATCGCGGCGGCGGTGGAGCAGCAGGGCAGCACGACGCGCGAGATCGCCCGCTCGGCGGCGCAGATGGCGGAGGGCAGCGGCATGGTGGCCGACGCCATCGTCCAGGTGCCTGTCTCTTGATCACATCTACGCACAGCTCCACCGT
>NZ_BDLP01000070.1:0-16113 GCF_001950415.1 Roseomonas sp. TAS13 | reverse complement strand
GCGACCAGGAAGGGGTTCGCCGCCACCGCAGCGCGCAGCCGCTTCGCCGCCGCGGCGCGGGCCGGGCCGAAGCCGTGGCCGGTGCCGATCCGGGCGAAGCCATGGGCCAGGGCGCGGAGCGGGATGGCATAGGTCGGGATGGAGCAGCCATCCGTGCCACGCCGCGCCGCGTCCAGCGCGGTACCGGTCACGTCCTCCAGCGCCGCCTTCACCTCCTGCTGCACCTGGTGTCCGGGGCGGACATAGCCCGCCACATCCACCCCCAGGGCACAGGCGGTGCAGACGAAGCCGGCATGCTTGCCGGAGCAGTTGTTGTGCAGGGCCGTCGCCTCGGCGCCGGAGCGCGCCAGGTCCCGCGCCGCCTGGGCATTGCTGGGCCAGTGCGTGCCGCATTCCAGGCAGCCCGCCTCCTGCCCGGCCTTGCGCAGCATGGCGGCGGCGGTCTCGGCATGCAGAGGCTCGCCGGAATGGGAGGCGCAGGCGAGCGCCAGCTCCGCTTCCGTCAGGCCGAAGCGATCGGCCGCGCCGCTCTCGATCAGCGGCAGGGCCTGGATCACCTTCACCGCCGAGCGCGGGAAAACGGGCCGCTCCACATCGCCGGCGGAGAGGACGAGCCCGCCCTCCGCATCCACCACCGCGAAGGCCCCCGCATGGCGCGATTCCACCTCGGGACCGCGCGTGACTTCCACCAGAACCGGATCTTCCATGCCTGTTTCCTCCCACGGGACGGGCCGGGAATCCAGGGGAGACGCCTTCCCGTTCCGGGGGTCTGTCCCGCTTTTCCCGGGCGTGGCATCCGCCCCCTCACATGTCGACCGGGCGGATCACCGTGCGGATGGTGAAGTTCGACTGGATGCGCGCCACGCCGGGCAGACGGGACAGCACCTCCTTGTGCAGCCGCTCGTAATCCGCCGCATCCTCCACCACGATGCGCAGCAGGTAGTCCGAGGCGCCCGTCATCAGGTAGCACTCCCGGATCTCGGCATGCCTGCGCGCCGCCTGCTCGAAGCGGCCGAGACAGTCGTCGGTCTGCCGTTCCAGCGTGATCTGCACGATCACCACCGTGCCGCGTCCGGTGCGGCGGTCGTCGAGGATGGCGGTATAGCCCCGGATCACCCCGTTCGATTCGAGTTGCCGCACCCGCCGCAGGCAGGCGGAGGGGGAAAGCCCCACCGCCTCCGCCAGGTCGGCATTGCTGATGCGCCCCTGCGCGCGGAGCAGGCGGATGATGCGCTCGTCGAGGCTGTCCAGGAGCATGGAGGCAGGAAATTTCAGGCCGGTGCAGATTCTGCGGAATCCCTAGCACCGGATCGCAGGATCTTCGACTCTTCGCATGAACATGCCGGCCTCTCCTGGCCAGAATCTTGCTTTCATTCCCTCCGCTGATTCGGAGACAGGCGGCATGCACAGCCCTGCCCGGGAAAGGCTCTGGCCAGCGGCCGGCGCCATCCTGACCATCGACCTGGGGGCGATCCGCGCCAACTGGCGCTGGCTGCGCGACCGCGTGGCGCCCGCCGCCTGCGGCGCGGTGCTGAAGGCCGATGCCTATGGGCTGGGGGCGGCGCTGGTCGGCCCGGCCCTGCTGGCCGAGGGCTGCCGCGACTTCTTCGTGGCGCATCTGGAGGAGGGCATTGCCCTCCGCCAGGACCTGCGCGGCCTCCCCGGCTCGGAGGAGGCGCGCGTCCATGTGATGCACGGCCTGTTCGATGGCACCGAGCGGGAGGCGCTGGCGCATGGGCTTATCCCGGTGCTGAACAGCCTGGAGCAGGTGGCGGGCTGGGCCACCCTGTCGCGGGCGGAGGGGCGGCGCCTGCCGGCCTGGCTGCAGATCGACACCGGCATGGCCCGCTTCGGCCTTTCCGCCGGCGACCTGGACCGGCTGGTGCAGGATGGGCGCGACCTGGCGGCGGTGGAGCCCGTCCGGGTGATGAGCCACCTCGCCTGCGCCGACGAACCGGGGCATCCGGCCAATGCGGCGCAGCTCGAATGCTTCAACCGCCTGCGCCAGCGCCTGCCGGCGCTGCCGACCAGCCTCGCCGCCTCCTCCGGCATCTTCCTCGGCAGCCCCTGGCATGGCGGCCTCGTGCGCCCCGGCGTGGCGCTGCACGGCGTGGCGCCGCTGCCACGCGGGGAGAACCCGCTGCGCCCGGTGCTGCGGCTGGATGCGCGCGTGGTGCAGACCCGCGGCGTCCCGGCGGGCACGGCCGTGGGCTATGGCCACAGCTTCACCACCCGGGCGCCGAGCCGGCTGGCCACCATCGCGGTGGGCTATGCCGACGGCTTCCTGCGCAGCGCCAGCAACCGTGGCCGGGCCATGTGGCGGGGCGTGGCGCTGCCCATGCTGGGGCGCGTCTCCATGGACAGCATCGTGCTCGATGCCAGCGCCTTGCCGGAGGATGCGCTGCATCCCGGCGACACGGTGGAACTGATCGGGCCGGACCACGATCTGGATGCGGTGGCCGAGGCCGCCGGGACCATCCCCTACGAGATCCTGACCGGCCTCGGTCAGCGCTACCACCGCCGCTATGCCGGCGGCTGAGGGTTTCCGCCCGGGCGCGCCCGGGCCATTCCCCGCAGGAAACGGCCCCGCTCCGCATGGGCGGCATCAACAAGGCCCCCTCGGGCCGGTCAGGAGTTCAGGTCGGTCATGAAGGTTCTCATCCTCGGCAGCGGCGTGGTCGGCACCGCCTCGGCCTATTACCTCGCCAAGGCCGGCCACGAGGTCACCGTCGTCGACCGCCAGCCGGCGGCGGGGATGGAGACCTCCTTTGCCAATGCCGGGCAGCTTTCCTACGGCTATTCCTCGCCCTGGGCCGGGCCGGGCATCCCGGTCAAGGCGCTGAAATGGCTGATGATGCGCTACCGCCCCTTCGTGATCTGGCCGCGCCCGGACGCGCGGCTCGGCTGGTGGCTGGCGCAGATGCTGGCCAACTGCAACGAGGAAGCCTACCGCCTCAACAAGAGCCGCATGGTGCGCATCGCGGAATATGCCCGCGAATCCCTGACCGCGCTGCGCGCCGAGACGGGCATCACCTATGACGACCGGCAGCGCGGCACCTTGCAGGTCTTCCGGACGCAGAAGCAGCTCGACCATGTCGGGGACGACACGGGCGTGCTCGACCAGTACGGCATTCCCTACGAGGTGCTGGACGCCGCCGGCTGCGTGAGCAAGGAGCCCGCCCTCGGCCTGGTGCGCGAGAAGATGGTGGGCGGCCTCTATCTGCCGCAGGACGAAACCGGCGACGTCCACCAGTTCACCCAGCGGCTCGCGAAGATCTGCGAGGGCATGGGCGTGACCTACCGCTATGGCACCACCATCCAGCGGCTGGCCACCGAGGGCGGCCGCGTCACCGGCGCCGTCACCACCGCCGGGACGCTGACCGCCGACCGCTATGTCGTGGCGCTGGGCAGCTATTCCGCCGCGCTGCTGCGGCCGCTGGGGATGAACCTGCCGGTCTATCCGGTGAAGGGCTATTCCATCACCGTGCCGATCACCGATCCGAACGGCGCGCCCGTCTCCACCGTGATGGACGAGACCTACAAGGTCGCCATCACCCGGCTGGGCGACCGCATCCGCGTCGGCGGCACGGCGGAGCTGGCCGGGTTCAGCCTAACGCTGCGCCAGCCGCGCCGCGCCACGCTGGAGCATTCGGTGCACGACCTGTTCCCCAAAGGCGGCGACCTGAGCAAGGCCAGCTTCTGGACCGGGCTGCGGCCGATGACGCCGGACGGCACGCCGATCGTGGGTGCCACGCCCTTCGGCAACCTCTTCACCAACACCGGCCATGGCACGCTGGGCTGGACCATGGCCTGCGGCTCCGGGCGGCTGCTGGCCGATCTCGTGTCCGGCCACACGCCGGAGATCGACAGCAGCGACCTCAGCCTGGAGCGCTACCGCCACGTGCCGCCGGAGGGGAAGGCGGCGGCCCGGAAGCAGGCGGCCTGATCCGCCCCCCCCCTTGCGGCGCGGCCCGGATGGTGGGAGGTCCACAGGCTCTCCCGTGCCGGGAAGGTATGACCTTTTCCCCGGGGATCGCGCCCCGCCGCCCGCATGGGGGGTTAATCCGGGGCGATGCGGTCCTATTTGGGCCCTGACCACTTCGACGGAGGACTACATGTATCCGGACGTCCAACTCTTCATCAACGGAACCTGGCGCGCCGCGACCGGCGGCCGCACGGAGCCGGTGATCAACCCGGCCACCGAGGAGACGATCGGCACCGTGGCCTATGCGTCCCGTGCCGACCTGGACGAGGCGCTGGAGGCCGCGGCGAAGGGCTTCCGGACCTGGCGCGCCACCTCGGCCTTCGAGCGCTACAAGCTGATCCGCAAGGCGGCGAACCTGCTGCGCGAGCGGGCCGACAAGATCGCCCGCATCATGACGCTGGAGCAGGGCAAGCCGCTGGCCGAGGCGAAGATGGAGGTGATGGGCGCCGCCGACACCGCCGACTGGCTGGCCGAGGAAGGCCGCCGCACCTATGGCCGCGTCGTCCCCGCCCGGGCCGAGGGCGTGTACCAGCTGGTGATCAAGGAGCCGGTCGGCCCCGTCGCCGCCTTCACGCCCTGGAACTTCCCGATCAACCAGATCGTGCGCAAGCTCTGCTCGGCGCTGGCCACCGGCTGCTCGATCATCGTCAAGGCGCCGGAGGAGACCCCGGCCTCCCCGGCCGAGCTGATCCGCGCCTTCGCCGATGCGGGCATTCCGGATGGGGTGATCGGCCTCGTCTATGGCGTGCCGGCGGAAATCTCGGAATACCTCATCCCGCACCCGGTGATCCGCAAGATCACCTTCACCGGCTCCACCCCGGTGGGCAAGCAGCTCGCCGCCCTGGCCGGCCAGCACATGAAGCGCGCGACGATGGAGCTCGGCGGCCATGCCCCGGCCTTCGTCTTCGACGACGCGGATGTGGGCCTTGCGGCCAAGACGCTCGCCACCTCCAAGCTGCGCAACGCGGGCCAGGTCTGCGTCTCGCCGACGCGCTTCCTGGTGCAGGAGAAGATCTTCGACCAGTTCGTGGAGCAGTTCTCCGGCCATCTCGCCGCGGCGAAGGTGGGCAACGGGCTGGAGGAAGGCGTGACCATGGGCCCGCTGGCCAATGAGCGCCGCATCCCGTCCATCGAGGGGCTGATCAACGACGCCAGGCAGAAGGGCGCCGAGGTCCGCACCGGCGGCAACCGCATCGGCAACAAGGGCTATTTCTTCGAGCCCACGGTGCTGACCGGCGTGACGCGCGAGATGCGGGCGATGAACGAGGAGCCCTTCGGCCCGCTGGCGCTGATGGTGCCCTTCCGCGACTTCGACGAGGCGGTCGAGGAAGGCAACCGCCTGCCCTTCGGCCTTGCCTCCTACGCCTTCACCCGCTCCGCCAAGACGGCGCAGGCGCTGGGCGACAAGGTCGAGGCCGGCATGATGACCATCAACCACCTGGGCCTCGCCCTGCCGGAAGTGCCCTTCGGCGGCATCAAGGACAGCGGCTACGGCTCCGAAGGCGGCATCGAGGCGCTGGAATCCTACCTGAACACCAAGTTCGTCTCCCAGGCCGGGCTCTGAGCCCAGGCCCCAGGGGATAGGACCCGCGACCAAGGGGGGAAAGGGCTTCGGCCCTTCCCCCTTTTTCGTGGCCACGCCGCCGGGGGTTGCACCTCTGGCCGGCCCCGGGGGAGAGGCGCTGCCTCTCCCGCCGGACCCCCTTTCCGCCGGGGACCGAAGCCGGTCCCCGGACCCCGGGCTTGCGTTGGCACTGTGTGTTGGCCGTCAGACTGAGGGTTGATCCCTGGGAACAGGTGGAGAGGCGGGGCTCCCGAGAGAAAGAAAGACACCGTTTCCACGCTGACGGCACCGGCAGTCCGCCGGAGAGCCTGGCTCTCCGGCGCGATCCGGCATCAGCGAGTACCAACTCACCGGGTCCAGGGCACGCAGTGTCCTGGCGGATGGGGTTTGGGGAAGGTGGAACCTTCCCCAAGGCGCAACGCCCCCTCAGCCCGGCAGGCTGGCCTCGATCAGCGTATGGGCGGAGCTTTCGAGCGCGCGGGAGGCTGCCTCGTTGCCCAGGGCCGGGGCAACGGCGAAGGCGCCCTCGATCAGCAGTTGTAGGGAATCGCCCAGCGTGGCAGGGGCTCCGGCCTCGGCGCAGAGGCAGCGCAGCGTTTCGCGCATGACCTGCTTGTGGTGGTCCGCGACCTGCCGCGCCGGGTGGTGCGGGTCGGGGAACTCCGCGATGGCGAGGCCCAGCGGGCAGCCGCGGAAGCCCGGGGTCAGCACCGTCGCCGCCGCCATGTTGACGCAGGCGAGCAGCCGCTCGCGGGGGGAGAGGCTCCGATCCCCGGTGATGCAGGCGAGCTTCTCCTGCGCATCGCAGCGTTCCTGCAGGATCGTCTCGATCAGCGCGTCCTTGGAGGGATAGGCGCGGTAGAGACCCATCTTCGTGGTGCCGGCGGCCCGGCAGATCTCGTCCACGCCGGTGGCATGGATGCCCTGGCGGTAGAACAGCTCGCGCGCCGCATCGCGGACACGCTGCGCCACGGGGGGCTTGTCCGATGGCCCCGCCTTCCCGGCGGCTTGCCTTCCGGGCTCCCTGTCCGGGGCCTGGCCGGTCCTGGCTTCGCTCACGGGTCTCTCCCTGCCTCCTTCTGCGCCCGAACGGGCCGGGCCGGCGTGGAGAGAGAACAACCGAGCCTCCGCCGCCGGGCTCCGACAACAAGTCCGGGCCGGTGCCGTCCGGCGGTTCCGGAGGGCCCGACCCCTTGTAATGAGACTGACCGGTCCGTATCAATAAGGATGAACCGGTCGGTATCACCCGGCCAGGAGATAGGTCATGCACCCTCCCGAACGCAAGTCCCCCAAGGGCTCCCTGGCCGCCCTTCTCCTCACCTTCGCAATGGCGGCCCCCTTCCTCCCGCAAGCCGCACTGGCACAGCAGCCGGGCGCCGCCCCGCCCGCCGTCACCGTGGCCCAGCCGCTGCGGCGGCAGATCACCGAATGGGACGAGCATCTCGCCCGGCTGGAACCCTCCGCCCGCGTCCAGCTCCGCGCCCGCATCTCGGGCCAGGTGGAGGCGGTGCATTTCCGCGACGGACAGGTGGTGCGGCAGGGCGACCTGCTCTTCACCCTCGACCGGCGGCCCTTCGAGATCGCGGTGGACAGCGCCCGGGCCGAGCTGGCGCGCGCCCAGGCCCAGGCCGTGCTGGCGCAGCAGGAGGTGGACCGCACACTGCCGCTGATCAGCAACCGCATCGCCCCGATGGCACAGCTCGATGCCCGCCGCGCCGCCCTGGCCGAGGCCGTGGCGCAGCGCGACGCCGCCCAGGCCGCGCTCCGCAAGGCGCAGCTCGACCTGGAATGGAGCGAGATCCGCGCCCCGATCGGCGGCCGCATCTCCGACCGCCGGGTGGATGCGGGCAACCTGGTGCAGGCCGGCGAAACGCTGCTGACCACGATCCTGCAGATCGACCCGATCTACGCCGTCTTCGACGCGCCGGAAGCCGACTACCTGCGCCTCGCCCGGCTGGCGCGCAGCGGCGCCCGGCCCAGCGACCAGCCCGCCCGCGCGGGCCAGGGCAACCCGGTGGAGATCCGCCTCGCCGACGAGGAAGGCTGGGATCGCCAGGGGCGTATGGACTTCACCGACGTGGCGCTGGACCCGCGCAGCGGCACGGTGCGCGCCCGGGCGGTGCTGGCGAACCCGGACCTGTTCCTGACGCCCGGCGTCTTCGCCCGGCTGCGGCTGCGGACCGGGGCCTCCGACTCCCTGCTGCTGCCCGATGCCGCGGTGGCGGCGGACCAAGCCGAGCGCATGGTTCTGACCGTGGCGCAGGACGGCATGGTGGTGCCGAAGCCGGTTTCGCTCGGCCCGCTGGTGGATGGGTTGCGGGTGATCCGCAGCGGGCTGGCGCCGCAGGACCGGGTGGTGGTGGCGGGGCTGCACCTCGCCCGCCCCGGCAGCCGCGTCACCGCCGAGGCCGGACGCATCGGCCCCGCCAGCGCACAACTCACGCAGGCGCGGTAGCGCCACCCACGCCGCAGGAACCGCGCCATGCGCTTCGCCCGCTTCTTCATCGACCGGCCGGTCTTCGCCGCGGTGATCTCCATCGCCATCACCCTGGTCGGCGGCATCGCCCTGCTGCGCCTGCCGATCAGCGAGTATCCCGACATCGCGCCTCCCACCGTGACGATCACGGCGAACTATCCCGGCGCCTCCGCCGCCACGGTGGCGGAGACCGTGGCCACGCCGATCGAGCAGGAGGTCAATGGCGTGGAGGGGATGCTCTACCTGAACTCCCAGTCCACGGGCGACGGCAGGCTCTCCATCAACGTGGTCTTCCGCCAGGGCACCGACGTGGATGCGGCGCAGGTGCTGGTGCAGAACCGCGTCGCCATCGCCGAGCCGCGCCTGCCGGAGGAGGTGCGGCGGCTGGGGCTGGTGGTGCGCAAGGCCTCGCCCGACCTGATGATGGTCGTGCACATGTATTCGCCGGACGGGTCGCGGGACCAGCAGTACGTCTCCAACTACGCCACGCTGAACGTGCGCGACCGGCTGGCGCGGCTGGACGGGATCGGCGACGTGCAGGTCTTCGGCGCGCGCGACTATTCCATGCGCGTCTGGCTCGACCCGGCGAAGGTGGCGGCGCGCGGGCTCACCGCCGGGGAGGTCGTGGAGGCGCTGCGCCGCGCCAACCTCCAGGTCGCGGCGGGCGGGCTGAACAAGCCGCCGACGGGCGAGACGGGCGCGGGCTTCGAGCTGAACATCCAGGCGCTGGGGCGCCTCGCCACGCCGGAGCAGTTCGGTGAGATCGTGGTCGCCACCAATGCGCGCGGCGCCCCGGTGCGGGTGCGCGACATCGCGCGGGTGGAGCTCGGCAGCCAGGACTATTCCGTTTCCGCCTATCTGGACAATGCGGTGGCGACGGCGATCCCGATCTACCAGCGCCCCGGCTCCAACGCGCTGGCAACCGCCGAGGCGGTGCGCCATACCATGGAGGAGCTGTCGCATTCCTTTCCGCCCGGCATCACCTATGGCGTGGTCTACGACACCACGCGCTTCATCGAGCAGTCGATGGAGGCGGTGGTGCACACCTTCGGCGAGGCGGTGCTGCTGGTTGTCGTGGTGGTGGTGCTGTTCCTGCAATCCTGGCGGGCGGCGCTGATCCCGCTTCTGGCGATCCCCGTCTCCATCATCGGCACCTTCGCCGCCATGGCGGCGCTGGGCCTGTCGCTGAACACGCTGTCGATGTTCGGGCTGATCCTGGCCATCGGCATCGTGGTGGATGACGCCATCGTGGTGGTGGAGAACGTGGAGCGGCACCTGGCGCAGGGCGCCACGCCGCGCGACGCCGCCCGCCGCACCATGGACGAGGTGGGCATGGCGCTGGTCGCCATCGCCCTGGTGCTCTGCGCCGTCTTCGTGCCGACCGCCTTCATCTCGGGCATCGCCGGTGCCTTCTACGGCCAGTTCGCGGTGACCATCGCGGTGGCGACGCTGCTCTCGGCGCTGGTCTCGCTCACCCTTTCCCCGGCCCTGGCGGCGCTGCTGCTGCGCCCGCACGCGCATGAGGCGCCGCGCGGGCGCCTCGCCTGGATCGGGGCACCCTTCCGCTGGTTCTTCCAGGGCTTCAACAGGGTCTTCGACGCGCTCTCCCTGGGCTATGGCGGGCTGACGCGGCGGCTGGTGCGGTTGCCGGTGATCCTGCTGCTGCTCTATGCCGGGCTGCTGCTGGCCACGGGGCAGATGGTGCGGATGACACCCACCGGTCTGATCCCGCCGCTCGACCGCGGCTACCTGATCGCCGCCTTCCAGCTTCCGCCCGGCGCCGCCCTGTCGCGCACCGACGCGGTGATCCGCCGCGCCTCGGAGGCGGTGCTGTCCGTGCCGGGGGTGGAACATGCCATCGCCTTCACCGGCTTCGACGGCGCCACCTTCACCAACGCGCCGAACACGGGCGTGATCTTCGTCGGCCTGAAATCCTTCGAGGAACGGGCGAAGGAGGGCGTCAGCTACGGCGCCCTCATCGGCCAGTTGCAGGCGAAGCTGGCGCAGGACCGGGAGGCCCTGGCGCTGGTGATCCCGCCGCCCTCCGTGCCCGGCATCGGCACCGGCGGCGGCTTCAAGCTGTATGTGCAGGACCGGGCCGGGCGCGGGCCGCGGGCGCTGGAACAGGCCACCCAGGCGGTGCTGGCGGCGGCACGGCAGAAGCCGGAGGTCGGCTTCGCCTTCTCGCTCTTCAACACCGCCACCCCCACCCTGCGGGCCGAGGTGGACCGCACCAAGGCGGAGATGCTGGGCGTGCCGCTGGACAAGGTATCGGAAACGCTCTCGGTCTATCTCGGCTCGGCCTTCGTGAACGACTTCAACATCCTCGGCCGCACCTACCGCGTCACCGCCCAGGCCGAGGAGGCGCAGCGCCGCACGCCGCGCGACGTGGCGCTGCTGCGCACCCGCAACGCCGACGGGCAGATGGTGCCGATCGGCGCGCTGGCGAGCTTCCAGGACGACAGCGCCGCCTATCGCGTGCCGCGCTACAACCTCTACCCGGCGGCGGAGATCCAGGGCACGCCCGCGCCCGGCGCTTCCACCGGCCAGGCCATCGCCGCCATGCAGTCGGCGCTGGAGGAGGCGCTGCCCGCCGGCTTCTCCTACGAATGGACGGAACTCGCCTTGCAGGAGACGACCCAGGGCAACACCGCGCCGCTCGCCTTCGGGCTGGCCGTGGTCTTCGTCTTCCTGCTGCTGGCCGCCCTCTACGAGAGCTGGCTGCTGCCGCTGGCGGTGGTGCTGATCGCGCCGATGTCGGTGCTGGCGGCGCTGCTCGGCGTGGTCTGGCGCGGGCTGGACAACAACGTGCTGGTGCAGGTCGGGCTGGTGGTGCTGGTCGGGCTGGCGGCCAAGAATGCCATCCTGATCGTGGAATTCGCCCGTGCCGCCGAGCGCGACGGCATGAACCGCTGGCAGGCCGCCGAGGCCGCGGCGCGCACCCGGCTGCGGCCGATCCTGATGACCTCGCTGGCCTTCATCCTGGGCGTGCTGCCGCTGGCCGTGGCGACGGGCGCGGGCGCGGAGATCCGGCAGAGCCTGGGCACCGCGGTCTTCGCCGGGATGCTGGGCGTGACCGGCTTCGGCCTTCTCTTCACCCCCGTCTTCTACGTGGTCGCCAGCGCCATGGCCCGGCGGCAGGCGCGGCGGGCGGCCGGTGCCGTGGCGCCGGCGGAATGAACCCTTTCCGGCAGGCCGGGTGGCCTGCCGGAAATCGTGATGGCCCTCCCCCCCGATGGCGGGCTGGCGCGAGGCCGCCCCGGATGTGCAATGTCACGCCCTGTGACTGGAGCGTGACAATGCCTGGACGAATGCTGGCGATCCTCCCTGCCCTGTTTCTCTGTGCGGGCCTGATGCGGGCGGAGGCGGTAACGCTGGACGGGGTGACCTTTCCCGATACCCGGACCGTCGCCGGCCACCGGCTGGTGCTGAACGGGACCGCGCTCCGCACCTATTCCATCCTGCATGTGCATATCTACGTGGCCGCGCTGTATCTGGAACGGCCTTCCTCCGATGCCGCGCAGATCCTGGACTCGGACCAGGCGAAGCTCGTCCAGTTCGTCTTCTCCCGAAACATCGATGCCGCCGATGCCCGCAAGTCCTGGGAGGAAGGGCTGGCCGCCAGTTGCCGCGCCCCCTGCCGGCTGCAGCCGCAGGACGTGGCCCGCTTCCTCGACGCCGTTCCGGCCGTGCACAAGGGGGAGAGCGGTTCCCTGCTCTTCACCCGGGACGGGATGGACGTCTTCACCGATGGCCGCTTCATCGGCCGGATCACCGACCCGGCCTTCACGCGCGTCGTGCTCGCCACCTTCATCGGGCCGCAGAGCCTGCTGCCGGAGGTCCGCGCCGGCCTGCTCAGGCAGCGCTGATCCTTCCCGGCCTCCGCCGGAAGGTTTCACCCGGCCATCGGATTGTCATCCGATCGTCACCCAAGCATCACGCCTGCGACGTGCAGAACGACTAAGCCGCCCACCGAACACGTTCGGATCGACTCATGGCGTCTCAGCGTAACGTCCTCCTCATCGTGGTGGATCAGTGGCGGGCGGATTTCATGCCCGTGCTCGGTGCCGATTTCCTGCGCACGCCGAACCTGGACCGGCTGTGCCGGGAGGGCGTCACCTTCCGCAACCATGTGACCACCGCCGTCCCCTGCGGCCCGGCCCGCGCCAGCCTGCTGACCGGCCTGTACCTGATGAACCACCGCGCGGTGCAGAACACCGTGCCGCTCGACGCGCGCCACATGAACCTGGGCAAGGCGCTGCGCGGCGTGGGCTACGATCCGGCGCTGATCGGCTACACCACCACCACGCCGGACCCGCGCGGCACCAGCCGCAACGATCCGCGCTTCTCCCTGCTGGGCGACCTGATGGAAGGCTTCCGCAGCGTCGGCGCCTTCGAGCCCTCGATGGACGGGTATTTCGGCTGGCTGGCGCAGAAGGGCTATCCCCTGCCGCCGAACCGCGAGGACATCTGGCTGCCGGAAGGCGTGGACGACGTGCCCGGCGCCACCAACCGGCCCAGCCGCATCCCGACCGAGCTTTCCGACACCGCCTATTTCACCGAGCGCGCGCTCACCTACCTGAAGGGCCGCGGCGAGAAGCCCTGGTTCCTGCATCTCGGCTACTGGCGCCCGCACCCGCCCTTCATCGCGCCCGAGCCCTTCAACCGCATGTACCGGCCGGAGCAGATGCCCGCCCCGGTGCGGATGCCGCACTGGCGCGAGGAAGCGGCGCAGCACCCGCTGCTCGACTTCTACCTGCACGGCGTGCAGCGGGGCTCCTTCTTCCATGGCGCCGGCGGCGCGGCGAACGAGATGGCCGAGTCGGAGATCCGCCAGATGCGCGCCACCTATGCCGGGCTGATCTCCGAGGTCGATGCGGCGCTGGGCGAGGTCTTTGCCCATCTCGACGCCACGGACCAGTGGAAGAACACGCTGATCATCTTCACCTCCGACCATGGCGAACAGCTCGGCGACCACTACCTGCTCGGCAAGATCGGCTTCCACGACGAGAGCTTCCGCATCCCCCTGGTGGTGGTGGACCCGGATGCGCCGGAACAGGCCGGCCGCATCGAGAGCGCCTTCACCGAGAGTGTGGATGTGCTGCCGAGCATCATCGACTGGCTGGGCGGCGAGGTGCCGCGCGCCTGCGACGGGCGCTCCCTGCTGCCGCTGCTGCACGGCCGGCGCCCCGCCGACTGGCGCGAGCACCTCTTCTACGAATACGATTTCCGCGACGTGTACTACTCGCATCCCGAGGCGCCGCTGGGCCTCGGCATGGATGACTGCTCGCTCTGCGTGGTGCAGGACGAGCAGTGGAAATACGTGCATTTCGCGGCACTCCCGCCCCTCCTCTTCAACCTGGAGGAGGACCCGAACCAGTTCGTGAACCTGGCCGACGATCCGGCCCACGCGGCCATCGTCGCGGATTACGCGCAGCGCGCCCTGTCGCACCGCATGCGCCATGCCGAACGCACCCTGACGCATTACCGATCCACGCCCCAGGGCCTGGAGGAGAGAAGCCGATGATCCTGTCCCGCCGCTCCACGCTGCTCGGGGCCGCCGGCCTCGGCGCGGCCGGCCTGCCGCGCTTCGCCATCGCACAGGGGGACCAGCGCCGCAGCATCGACATCGCCGTCCAGAAGATCAGCAACTCCAACACGCTGGAGGTGCTGCGCGAGCAGTCCAATGTCGGCGAGCGGATCTTCTTCTCCTCGATCTGGGAAGGGCTGATCGGCCGCGACTGGCTGGGCGAGCTGCGCGCCGTGCCGCTGCTGGCCACGGAATGGAAGCGGCTGAGCGACAGCGCTGTGGAGCTGAAGCTGCGCCCCGGCGTGCGCTTCCACAACGGCGACGAGATGACGGCCGAGGACGTGGCCTTCTCCTTCGGCCGCGAGCGCATGTTCGGCGACACGCCGGCCACGGCCCAGGGCCGCACCATCGCGGTGAAGGGCGAAGGCATCCCGACCCGCGCGGGCCGCGAGCTGCCGGCCGAGGTGCCCGCCG
Source organism: Roseomonas sp. TAS13 (assembly GCF_001950415.1). Lineage (NCBI taxonomy): Bacteria > Pseudomonadati > Pseudomonadota > Alphaproteobacteria > Acetobacterales > Roseomonadaceae > Roseomonas > Roseomonas sp. TAS13. The sequence goes on along the minus strand of NZ_BDLP01000070.1, from coordinate 2,084 downwards.
TCGCGCGCCGCTCCTGGCCGGCGCTGGAGCGTGTCGAGGTGGTGGACCGGTACACCGTCCGCTTCCACAACGCCTCGCCCGACGTGACGCTGGAAGGCCGTCTCGCCCGCTACGGCAGCGAGATCATCTCCCGCCGCGCCTATGTCGAGGCGCCGAGCTGGTTCGACTGGGCGCGCAAGCCCGTCACCACCGGCCCCTACATGGTGGCCGAGTTCAAGCCGGACCAGTCGCTGACCCTGGTGGCACACGATGCCTATTGGGGCGGCCGCCCGCCGCTGAAGCGGATCCGCTTCCTGGAGGTGCCGGAGGTCTCCGCCCGCATCAACGCGCTGCGCTCCGGCGAGGTGCAGTTCGCCTGCGACATCCCGCCCGACCAGATCCCCGGCATCGAGAGCGACGCGGCCTATGAGGTGCAGGGCGGCACCATCCTGAACCACCGCCTGACCGTCTTCGACAAGAACTTCCCCGCCCTGCGGGACGCCCGCGTCCGCCGCGCCTTCACCCATGCGATCGACCGCCAGGCGATCGTGGACAGCCTCTGGAGCGGCCGCACCGTGGTGCCGCGCGGGCTGCAGTGGGACTATTACGGCGACATGTTCATCGCCGACTGGTCGGTGCCGAAATACGACCCGGCCGAGGCGAAGCGCCTGCTGAAGGAGGCGGGCTACAAGGGCGAGCCGATCCCCTACCGCCTGCTGAACAACTACTACACCAACCAGACGCCGACCGCGCAGGTGCTGGTGGAGATGTGGAGCCAGGTGGGCCTGAACGTCCAGATCGAGATGAAGGAGAACTGGACCCAGATCCTGGAGCGCAGCCCGGGCCGTGCGGTGCGCGACTGGTCCAACTCCGCGCCCTTCAACGACCCCGTCTCCTCGCTGGTCGCGCAGCACGGGCCGAACGGGCAGCAGCAGCAGGTGGGCGAGTACAGCAACGAGGAGCTGAACCGGCTCTGCGTGGAGCTGGAGACCAGCACCGACCGCCCCCGCCGCAAGCAGGTCTTCCGCCGGCTGCTGGAGATCGCCGAGCGCGAGGACCCGGCCTATACGGTGCTGCACCAGAACGCGACCTTCACCGCCAAGCGCAAGGACATCCGGTGGAAGGCCGCCCCGGCCTTCGCCATGGAGTTCCGCGCCAACAACTGGACGGCCTGACGTGGGGCAACCCCTGGTCGAGATCCGCAACCTCGCCGTCAGCTTCGACGGCACGCCCGCCCTGCGCGGCGTGGACCTCACCATCGGGCGCGGCGAATCCCTGGCCCTGGTGGGTGAATCCGGCTGCGGCAAGTCGGTCACCTGGCTGGCCGCCCTGGGCCTGCTGCCGCCCAAGGCGCGCGTCACCGGCAGCGTGCGGCTCGATGGCCAGGAGATCCTGGGCGCCGCGCCGGCGGTGCTGGACCGGGTGCGCGGCGGCCGCATCGCCATGATCTTCCAGGACCCGGCGAGCAGCCTGAACCCCGTCCACCGCATCGGCCGGCAGATCACCGAGGTGCTGGCCCTGCATCGCGGCATGGCCGGCAGGGCCGCCCGGGCCGAGGCCGAGAGGCTGCTCGACCGGGTCGGCATGCCCGACGCCCGGCGGCGGCTGGATGCCTATCCGCACGAGCTGTCGGGCGGGCAGAACCAGCGCGTGATGATCGCCATGGCGCTCGCCGGCCAGCCGGAGCTGCTGGTGGCGGACGAGCCGACCACCGCGCTGGACGTCACCATCCAGGCGCAGATCCTGGAACTGCTGGCGGAGATCCGCCGCGACACCGGCATGGCGCTGGTGCTGATCAGCCACGACCTCGGCGTGGTGGGGGAAACCTGCGAGCGCGTCTGCGTCCTCTATGCCGGGCGGGTGATCGAGGAGGCCGCCACGGAGCGCCTGCTCAAGGCCCCGCTGCATCCCTACGCGGACGGGCTGCTGGCCGCCCTGCCGCCGATCGACGGGCCGCGCCGCCCGCTCAACGCCATTCCCGGCGCCGTGCCGGAGCCCTGGGCCATGCCTCCGGGCTGCCCCTTCGGCCCGCGCTGCCCCCGCCACGTGGCCGCCTGCGACGCCGCCCTGCCGCGCCTGACCCTGGTGGAGCCCGGCCACCGCGC
>NZ_BDLP01000069.1:0-16158 GCF_001950415.1 Roseomonas sp. TAS13 | reverse complement strand
CGCCTTACGGTGGAGCTGTGCGTAGATGTGATCAAGAGACAGGCCCAGCCCACGCAGCCACTTCCGGTATGCCGGGCGCTGCCGCCCTCCGTTCCTCCGGCCGCTGCCAGGATGTGCAACTGCCTCGCCTCGCGCCCCGGATCGCCCGCGGTCACGGCCGCCAGCACCTCTCCGGCACCGCCGCCCGCCCGCAGCCCGTCCAGGGCCTTCTCTCGTAGCATGGGGTTCACCAGCGCCTGGCTGGCGACGGCGCCGAGGCGTCCCTCCACCCGCAGGCAGAGCGCGCCGACGGCGAAGAATTTGGTGGCCACCGCCGCGCCGAGCTCGCCGGTCTCGGGGTCGCGGGCCAGGATGCTCCAGGTCATGCCGTCAGGTTTGCACGCGCCATGCCAGGATGGGCAAGATGCAGACGGCGCGGCAGTCGGGTTGAGGGAAGAATAATCACACTCTAGCATGGGTTGCATGACCATGGCCCGCGTCGTGACCTTCGCTTTCAATGGCATCGACGCCATCCCCGTGGAGGTTCAGGTCCAGATCGCGCCTGGCCTGCCGGCCTTCAACCTCGTCGGCATGCCGAACAAGGCCGTGGCCGAGAGCCGGGAGCGGGTGCGGGCTGTGTTATCGGCGCTGGGCCTGGCCCTGCCGCCGCGCCGCGTCCTGGTGAACCTCGCCCCGGCCGACCTGCCCAAGGAAGGCACGCATTTCGACCTGCCCATCGCGCTTGCCCTGCTGGCGGCGATGGAGGTCGTGCCCGCCGACGAACTCCAGGGCTTCGCGGCCCTGGGCGAACTGGCGCTGGATGGCGCCCTCACCGCGATTCCCGGCATCCTTCCCGCCGCTCTGGCGGCGGCGGAGGCGGGGCTCGGCCTGGTCTGCCCGGCCTCCCAGGGGCCGGAGGCGGCCTGGGTCTCCTCCGCCGAGATCGTCGCCGCGCCGGACCTGCACCGCCTGATCGCGCATTTCACCGGCCGGCAGCTCCTGCCCGCGCCGAAGCCGCCCCTGCCCGCCCCTTCGCCTGCCGATGCCTCGACCCCCTGCCTGTCCGAGGTGCGGGGGCAGGAAAGTGCCAAGCGGGCACTGGAGATCGCGGCGGCGGGCTTCCACAACCTGCTTTTCATCGGCCCGCCGGGGGCCGGGAAATCCATGCTCGCGGCGCGGCTGCCCGGGCTGCTGCCGGACCTCTCGGCGCAGGAGGCGCTGGAGGTCAGCCTGATCCGCTCCGTGGCCGGGCTGCTGGAAGGCGGCCGCCTCAGCCTGCGCCCGCCCTATCGCGACCCGCACCATTCCGCCTCCCAGGCCGCGCTCACCGGCGGCGGGCCGCGCGGCCGGCCGGGGGAGATCAGCCTGGCCCATCGCGGCGTGCTCTTCCTGGACGAGCTGCCGGAATTCCCGCGCCCGGCGCTGGAGGCGCTGCGCCAGCCGCTGGAAAGCGGCACCGTCTCCATCAGCCGCGCCAGCGCCCATGTCTCCTACCCGGCACGGGTGCAGCTCGTGGCGGCGATGAACCCCTGCCGCTGCGGCTATCTGGGCGAAGGCGGGCGCGAATGCGGCCGGGCGCCCCGCTGCGGCGAGGATTATCGCGGCAAGCTGTCCGGCCCGGTGCTGGACCGGCTGGACATGAGCATCGCCCTGCAGCCGATCCCCGCCGGGGAACTCGCCCGCGCCCCGGCCGGGGAGACCAGCGCCGTGGTGGCCGGCCGGGTGGCGCAGGCCCGCACGATGCAGGCGGAACGCTGGGGCCGCAACGGGCCGCGCACCAATGCGGAGGCCAGCCTGGACCACCTCAAGCCCGCCCTGTCCGCCGAGGCGCTGGTCCTGGCCGAACGCGCGGTGGAACGGCTGCGCCTGTCCAACCGGGGCTTCATCCGGATGCTGCGGGTGGCACGCAGCGTCGCCGACCTCGCCGGCTCCGCCGTGATCGGCCGGCCCCATGTGGCGGAGGCGCTGGCCTACCGCGCGCGCTGAGGCGACGGGGCCACCTCGTTGCGCCGGGCCGGCCAGGGGCGCAGAACCGGGCCGCGCGACCGACATGGAGCCACCGGCCTTGAAGCTGCCCGCACTTCCTTTCACCCCCGTCCACTGGGACGCCCTGCCCGCCACCGAGCACAAGGGCGAGACCGGCACCGCCCTGTGGCGCACGCTGAACAACGGCGACGTGCGGATGCGCGTGGTGGAGTATTCGCCCGGCTATGTGGCGGACCACTGGTGCGACCGTGGCCACATCATCTACGTGCTGGAAGGCACGCTGAGGAGCGAGCTGAAGGACGGCCGCAGCGTCACCCTCACCGCCGGGCATGGCTACACCGTCTCGGATTTCGGCGACGCGCCGCACCGCTCCTCCACGGAAACGGGCGCGAAGCTCTTCATCGTGGACTGAGCCTCAGTCGCCCAGCCGGAAGGCATCGGCGATGCGCCGCATCCGCCTCGCGCCATCCACCAGGATGACGTCGAAGCGGATGCCCGCGCCGCCATGGCCGGGATGCAGGGCGAGCCAGGCCTCCGCCGCGGCCAGCAGCCGCGCGCGCTGCCGGGGCCCAAGGGCCAGCGCCGCGCCGGCGAGATCGGGCCGCGCCTTCACCTCGACAAAGGCGAGCAGCCCCTCCCGCTCGGCGATCAGGTCGATCTCCCCGGCCGGCGTGCGTGCCCGCAGGGCCAGCACCGCCCAGCCCTCGGCCCGCAGCGCCTCCGCCGCCAGGGACTCGGCCGCACGCCCCCGGCTCTCCGCCCGCCTGCGGCCTGCCTTCGGATCGGCGCAATCCTGGCGCAATCTGCCCGCCGCCCCATCTGGGCCGGATCCGTCCCGCTCCGGGGCACCGATCGTCGGAGTCCGCCTCATGCGTCGCCTTGTCCTCTGCCTCGCCCTGTTCATCTCACTGCCGGCGGCGGCGCAGGATAGCGCGGGCGCGCTGCATCCGCAGGCCGGTGTCGCCAGAAGGCACATCGTGGCGGCGGCCCATCCCCTGGCGGCGGAGGCCGGCCTCGCCATGCTGCGCCAGGGCGGCAGCGCGGTGGATGCGGCCATCGCCGTGCAGGCCATGCTCACCCTGGTCGAGCCGCAGTCCTCGGGCATCGGCGGCGGTGCGCTGATGCTGTACCGCGACGCGGCCAGCGGCAGGATCGCCGCCTGGGACGGGCGGGAAACCGCCCCCGCCGCCGCGCAGCCGGGCCTTTTCCTGCGCGACGGCCAGCCGCTGCCCTTCCACGACGCCGTCATGTCCGGCCGCAGCATCGGCGTGCCCGGCGCCATCGCCATGCTGGAGGCCGCACACAAGGAGAATGGCCGCCTGCCCTGGGCCAGGCTCTTCGAGCCCGCGATCAAGGCGGCGCGGGAGGGCTTCCGCGTTTCCGCCCGGCTGGCCGGTGCCATCGCCGACGATGCCGAGCGACTGCGGCGGAACCCCGCGACCCGGAGCTACTTCTTCTCGCCCGCGCCTCTCGCCAATGATCCGGTGCCGCTGCCGGAAGGCACGGTGCGGCGCAACCCGGCCCTGGCCGACACCCTGCAGGCCATCGCCGATGGCGGCGCGGCGGCGCTGCTGCGCGGCCCCATCGCCTCCGACATCGCCGCGGCGGTGCGCAACTATGGCGAGGGCGGGCTGATGACCACCGACGACCTCGCCGGCTACGCGCCGAAGCGGCGGCAGCCGGTCTGCACGCCCTACCGCCTCTACATCGTCTGCGGCTTCCCGCCGCCTTCCTCCGGCGGCGTGGCGGTGGCGCAGATCCTGGGCGTGCTGGAGCACTTCAACCTTTCCGCCCTCGATCCGCGCGGTGCCGAGGCGGCGCACCTGATCGCCGAGGCCGGGCGCCTCGCCTTCGCCGACCGCAACCAGTACCTGGCCGACAGCGATTTCCTGCCCGTGCCGCTGCGCGGTCTGCTGGACCCGGCCTACCTGACCCTGCGGGCGCAGGCGGTGGCACCCGGCCGCGCCATGGCCCAGCCCAGCCCCGGCAATCCCAGCTGGCGCGACCCGAACGAGGTGCCGCTTTCCCCCATGCCGCCCCAGCCGGAGCACGGCACCAGCCAGGTGATCGTGGTGGACGATGCCGGGAACGCCCTGGCCATGACCACGACGGTCGAGGATGCCTTCGGCGCGCGGCTGATGGTGCGCGGCTTCATCCTGAACAACGAGCTGACCGACTTCTCCTTCCGGCCGGAGGTGGATGGCCGCCCGGTGGCCAACCAGGTGCAGGGCGGCAAGCGCCCGCGCTCCTCCATGTCCCCCACGCTGGTCTTCGACCGCCAGGGCCGGCTGGTCGCCGCCGTCGGCTCCGCCGGCGGGGCGCGGATCATCGGCTATGTCGCCCAGGCCCTGCTGGGCATGCTGGACTGGCGGCTCGACCCACAGGCGGCGCTGGCCCTGCCGCATGTCGGCACGCTGGGCGGCGCGGTGGAGCTGGAGGGCGGCACCGCCGCCGCCGGCCTTGCCCCGGCGCTCCAGGCGATGGGCCATACCGTGGATATCCGCGCGATGAATTCGGGCACTCAGGCGATCCGCGTGACGCCGGAGGGCATGGTCGGCGGCGCCGATCCGCGGCGGGAGGGCGTGGCCCTCGGGGACTGAGGGCGCCGCCCTCGCCCGCTGGCACGGTCCGTGCTGACATGCGGCCGATCCGACGCACCGCCCCGGGAGACCGGGGCGGCTTGTCGCCATTCCGCCAGCGGAGATGCCGCCATGTCCTCACGCCGCGGGGCCCTTGCCCTGACCCTGCGCCTCGCCGCCGCCAGCCTGACAAGCGCGGCCACGCTCGCCTCCGCCCCCGCCGCCCAGGCCGACACGACCCTGCGCGTGGTGCTGATCAACGACCTCACCAGCCTCGACCCGGTCTTCTCGCAGGCGGCGGTGGTGCGAAACCACGGCTTCTTCGTCTACGACCAGCTCTTCGCCCTGGACAGCCAGGGCGTGCCGAAGCCGCAGATGGTGGACCGCTACACCGCCTCCGATGACCGCCTGACCTGGCGCTTCACCCTGCGCGACGGTCTCGCCTTCCATGACGGGCAGCCGGTGCGGGCGGCTGACGCGGTGGCCTCGATCAAGCGCTGGGCGCAGCGCGACGTGGTGGGCAAGGCCATGGCCGCCGCCACCGCCTCGCTTGACGCGGTGGACGAGAAGAGCTTCGAGCTGAAGCTCAGCCGGCCCTTCGCCCTGGTGCTGGAAGCGCTGGCCCGCCCGACCGGCTCGGCCCTTTTCGTGATGCCGGAACGCATCGCCCGGGCCCCGGCGAACACCCAGATCACCGATGCCACCGGCTCCGGCCCCTTCATCCTCCGCAAGGAGGAATGGCGCGTCGGCGACCGCACCGTCTATGTCCGCAACCCCGCCTACAGGCCGCGCCCCGAGCCGGCGGACGGGCTGGCCGGGGGCAAGGAGCCCAAGGTGGACCGCATCGAGTGGCTGGCCATGCCCGATGCCGCCGTTGCCGCCAATGCGTTGAGCAACGGCGAGATCGACTTCATCGAGCAGCCGCCGCCGGACCTGATCCCGCAACTGGAACGCAACAGGCAGCTCACCGTGAAGCCGATCAACCCGGTCGGCTACATGGTCTGGCTGCGTCCCAATCACGCGCAGCCGCCCTTCGACAACGAGCGTGCGCGCCAGGCCCTGCTCTTCGCGGTGAGCCAGAAGGACGTGCTGGACGGCATGGGCATCCGCTCCGCCGAGCAGGTGCCCTACTGCCCCGCCTATTTCATGTGCGGCACACCACTGGAGACCGCCGCCGGGGCGCGCGGGCTGAAGGAGCAGGACCTGCCCCGGGCGCGGGAATACCTGCGCCAGGGCGGCTATGACGGTTCGCCCGTGGTCTTCCTGAACTCCACGGAGCAGCCGCTGAACAACGCGGCGACGCTGGTGATGGCGGAGGCCCTCAAGCAGGCGGGCATGAACGTGGACCTGCCTTCCATGGACTGGGGCACGCTGGGCCAGCGCCGCAACAGGAAGGAGGGCTGGAACCTCTTCGTCACCGTCGCCAATGCCTTCGACGCGGGCGATCCGCTGTCCAATTTCTATCTCGCCAGCCCCTGCGACGGCGGGCTGTCCGGCTGGCCCTGCGACAAGGAGCTGGAAACGCTGCGGCATGAGTGGTGGAGCGAGAACGACCCCGCGAAACGCCGCGCGCTGCTCGACCGGGTGCAGGCCCGTGCCTACGAGACGGTGCCCTATGTCAATGCCGGGCAGTTCCGCACCAATGCCGCTTGGCGCGCCAGCCTGACCGGAATCCGGCCCACCACGGTCCCGGTCTTCTGGGGCGTCGAGAAGCACTGAGTTCCGCGAGCGGCGCGCCAACGGCCCCCGCCACGGCGCGCCGCGCAACCGGCTGTCGTCCCCGGCCGTTGGGCAGCACCCTCTGGTGCCGCGGACAACACCCCGGCATTCCTGTGGAGGTCTGCCCGGAACCGGAGCCCCGCCCATGAGCCGCCCCCACCGCATCGCCCTCGCCGCCCTGCTCGGCACATGCCTCGCCCTGCCCGCCTCGGCGGACGAGACCAAGCAGATCGGCTATGTGAACACCGCCGTCACCAATCTCGGCCTCACCCGCTCCCACCGCGTGGTGGTGGAACGCTTCAACGACCCGGACGTGTCCGGCGTGGCCTGCTACATCAGCCAGGCGCGTACGGGCGGCGTGTCCGGCATGGTCGGTCTGGCGGAGGACCCGGCGCGCTTCGGCCTGAACTGTGTCGCCACCGGGCCGGTGCAGGTGACCGACAAGGCCCAGCGTGGTGACCGTGGCGAGAAGGTCTTCGAGAGCAACACCAGCCTGTTCTTCAAGGAGACGCGGGTTCACCGCTTCATCGACGAGGAGCAGGGCGTGGTCGTCTATCTGGCATGGTCCACCAAGCTGGTGGACGGCTCGCCCTACAACGTGGTCGCCGCCGTTCCTTTCCGCTGAGGTCTTCAGGGCGGATTCACGCCTCCGGGCTTGCGCCCTTCGGCGATCCGCTCTGGTCCATCCCTGCCGCAGGCGGCTGGCCGAGCCATTCCTTCAGGATGGTGAAGCCCACGGCCAGCAGCACAGGGCCCAGGAACAGCCCCAGCAGGCCGAAGGCAAAGGCGCCGCCCAGCGCCCCGAGCAGGGTCAGCAACAGGGGCAGGTCGGCGCCGCGCGCGATGAGCCAGGGGCGGATGAAGTTGTCCACCGAGGAGATCCCGCCTGCGCCATAGAGCAGCATGAAGCCACCGGCCCAGGGGCGCCCCTCGACAAAGAGCCAGACCGCCGCCGGGATCCAAACCACCGGCGCGCCGACCGGCAGGATCGAGATGCAGCCCGCCACGACGCCGAGCAGCACCGGCTGCGGCACGCCCACCAGCCAGAGGCCGAAGCCGGTCATCACCCCCTGGGCCACCGCCGTGCCCAGCAGTCCATAGACAACGCCCTGGGTCACATCCCCGGCCAGGAGCACGAGGTGCCGCCCGCGCGCGCCGGCGATCCGCTCCGCCATGCGCTGCACCGCATCCGCCAGCTTCGCGCCGTCCCGGAAGAAGAAGAAGGCCAGCAGGATCGCGATCAGCAGTTCCGCCAGCCCGGACAGGATGCCCAGCACGCCGGAAAGCAGGAGCTGCGCGACGCTGCCGATATAGGGCTGCAGCGTCTGGAAAATCCCTGACAGGTCGGTGCCCAGCCGGTTCACATGGCCCTGCAGCCAGGGGCCGAGCACGGGGATGGCGCCGACCAGGCCGGAGAGGCTCGGCAGGCCGCCTTCCGTGGCCCGGCGCACCATCTGGCGCAGGTTCTCCACATCCGCCCCGCTGGTGGGCGCGGCGAAGAGCAGCGGCAGGCCCAGCACCAGGAACATGGCGCCGACCATGACGACGGCGGCGAGGTTGGCGGAGAGCCCCAGCCTGTCCCGCAGCAGCCGGTAGGCGGGCCATGTGGAGTAGCTGAGGATCGCCGCCCAGAGCAGCGCGGACAGGAAGGGGCGCACCACCAGCAGGCAGCCAGCCAGCAGCGCCAGCAGGGCCAGGGCGCCGATCAGCTGCGCCGGCCGGAAGGAGTCGTCCGGGGTCTCCGGGATTCGTGCCATGTTCTCGGCGTCCAAGGATTCGGGCGCGGTTCCGGTCCCGGGACGGGGTCCCGCCGTGTCGCCTGCCCCGGATACGGGCCAGCTCACGGCCAGACCGATCCATCCGCGCGTTTCCGCTCTAGGCCGGATCGGCGCCAAGGGAAATACGCAGGGGTACGAGGGGACAGGATGCGGGCGGGCCGGGCCGGGCGCCTCGCGCGCCTCCGACGGGGTCGCCGGCGAGATTCCGGCCATCCCTGGCATCCGGAGGCGGGCCGTCCGCCGAATCGAACGCGCCGGAGCGGAAAACGCGCCTCGGAAACCTGACGGACCGCCGGGTTCAGGGTATCGACGCTTCCGGTGCAGCCCCTGCGTTCCGCCTGCCTGTGGCACGTCCATTAAAGATAGTGGAAAGAAGCAGAAAGACGATTTGCATGGCGTGGCCCGAAGCGACGATCGTTGCGACGCATCAAAAAATGTAGATTCCTGTTGATACGCTTCGGGCGCCGCCGCATTTTGCGAGAAATGCTTCGGTTCGGTTATGGGGCTCGACCGACCGGAGGCCAACACGCTTAAATCACGAGGGGTTGCATGCGGTTTGCCGATATCGGGCAGCAATTACGCGCCTACAGGCTCGAATCGGGTCTCCGGGCCGAGGAGATCGCGGCGCGCCTGGGCGTGTCCCGTGCAGCGCTCTATCGCTACGAGAAGGGCGAGGTCATCAAGCTGGACACGATCCGGCGCCTCGCGGAGCTGCTGAAAATCTCGCCACTGTCCCTGCTGGGGATCGGTGTCGAGTATTTCTCCCGGCCCCTCGCCCTTACCGAGCGCCTGCGCCAGATCGAGGAACAGGCCGACCAGCTTCTGCAGGTGGGCGGGGCGCTCTGCGTACAGGTGTCCTCGGACGCGTTGGAGGGGGCGCTGGCCGAGGCCCTGGCGGAGACCGCCGATGCCTCGCCGGAGCGGATGCAGGCCCGTACCACGGCGGAACAGGCGCTCAGCCAGCTCGCCACGCGCAAGCGCCTCTATGCCCAGCGCCGGCCCTCGATCATCGCCATGCTGGGCGAAGGCGCCCTGCGCCGGCTGCTGGAGGATGGCGTGGCCGGCGCCATGCCGCTGTCCGACCGCGTCCGGAACCGCTGCCGCGCGGCGGCCCGCGCCGAGGTGGAGCGCATTGCCGAGCTGATGGAGAGCGAGCCGATGGGCCTGCAGCTCGGCCTGCTGCCAGGCGGCGATCCGGCCGGCACCTTCGTGGTCTTCCGTGACCGCGAGCGCGCCCATCTCTGCGCCAACCCCTTCGCCCCCGACGTCTCGCCCTTCAATGCCGTCGGCGTCGGCATGATCACCGGGGCGGACGAGGCCGTGTCCATCCACCAGCGCGTGGCGGAATCGGTGTGGCGCGACGCGCTCAAGGGCGCCAGCGCGGCGGCCCGTGTGCGGGAGCTGATCCAGAGCCACTCGCGCAACGACTGAAACCCGCGGGGGCGGCACCGTGCCAGCCCCCGCAGTCCTCAGAGATCGAGGCTCGCCTCCAGGACATCGTCCTCCAGCCGGTGCAGGTGGAAGCCGAGCCGGGTCACGAAAGCCTGCATCGGCGTGTTGTCCGCCAGGACCTGGCCCACCACGCGACGGATGCCGGTTTCCTGGCCCCAGTCCAGCACCCGCCGCATCAGGTGGCGGCCCAGCCCCTTGCCCTTCCAGCGTGGCAGCACCACCACGGCGAACTCGGCGCTGTTGCCCTGCCCCTCCCGCGTCAGGCGGGAAACGCCGACGATCCGGTCCACCCCGTCCTCACCCGTCTCGATGGCGACGAAGGCCATCTCCCGGTCATAGTCGATCTGCGTCATGCGGGCGATCTGGGCACGCGGCAGCTCGCGCATGGCGCCAAAGAAGCGCCAGCGGATATCGTCCGGGTCCATATTCCGGAAGGCCTCCGCCTGGGCGGCCGCATCCTCGGGGCGGATCGGGCGGACCATCAGCCGGCGCCCGTCCGGCGCCGTCCAGGGCTCCGCCAGCTCCGCCGGATAGGGCGGGATGGCCAGCATCGCGGCCTCGCCCTCCGCCCGCAGGCGCAGGTCGGCATCCACGGCGATCACGCCCGTGGCGGTGGCGATCAGCGGGTTGATGGTGGCTTCCTTGATCTCCGGGAAATCCACCACCAGGGCCGAAAGCCGCACCAGCGCGTCGGACACCGCCTCGACCTTCACGGCCTCCTGGTCCCGCCAGCCATGCAGGCGGCGCGAGATCCGCGTGCGGCCGATCAGCGCCGTGGCCAGGACGCGGTTCAGCGGCGGCAGGTCCACCGCCTCGTCGGCCTGCAGGTCGGCGGTGGTGCCGCCGGCACCGAAGCCGATCCAGGGGCCGAACATCACCTCGTCGCCCAGGCGCAGGCGCAGCTCCGCGCCGGGCTGCGCCTGCCGCTCAACCAGCAGCCCGTCGATGCGGCAGTCCGGCCGCTCCTGCGCCGCGCGCGTCAGCATGGCGAGGCCCGCGGCCCGCACGCTCTTCACGTCGCGCAGCCCGACCGCGACGCCGCCGATCTCCGTCTTGCGCGGCAGTTCGGCGCTCAGCAGCTTCAGCACCACCGGGAAGCCGAGCTCCATGGCCGCTTTGCCCGCCTCGGTCGGGGTGGCGACCACGCGGCGCGCGATGGTCGGCACGCCATAGGCGTCGAAGACGCCCAGCGCCTCGGCCTCGTTCAGCGACAGCCGGCCCCGCTCCCGCACCGCATCCAGCAGCCGGCGCACCGCCGCGCGGTCCGGCGCGAAGTCGAGCACGTCGCGCGGCGGCAACTCCGCCGCCACATCGCGGTTGCGCCGGTCCTGCGCCAGATGCAGCGCGCCGCGCACCGCCCGTTCCGGCGTGGGAAAGACGGCGATGCCGGAGCGGGCGAGAAAGGAGCGCTGCGGGCTGCCGGTGGCCTGACCCAGCCAGCTCACCAGGATCGGCGCGCCACGGATGCCGCTGAGCCCGGCCATGGCGGCGGCCACGGCGTCGCTGTCCTCCTCCGGATTCGGCGAGTGGATCGCCACCACCGAGCCCACCTCCGGCAGCGTGGCGATCATCGCCGCCACCTCCGCCAGCCGGTGCCCCTCGCCATGCGGCAGGACCAGCGGGTTGCCACCATGCCAGCGCGGCGGCAGGGCGAGGTTCAGCATCGGCCAGGCGGCCTCCGGGATCTCCGCCAGCCGCCCGCCGCGCCGGAGCGCCGAATCGGTCGCCATCTGGCCGGTGGCGAGGCCGTTGGAGATCACGGCGATCCGGTCCGCCTCCGCCCCGCTGCGCAGCGAGGAGACCCGGACGCGCGACAGCGTTTCGGCGGCGGCGAGGAGCTCCGCCAGATCCGCCACCCGGAGCACCCCGGCGCGGCGCAGCGCCGCCTCCATCACCGCGTCCGCTCCGCCCAGCGCCTCGCGCGAGGCGCTGCCGGGCCGGATCGCCACCACCGGCCGGGTGCGCGCCGTGGCACGGGCGGCGGAGATGAACTGCCGCCGGTTCTTGATCCGCCGCAGGTCCAGCAGCACGGCATTGGTGGCCGCGTCGCGCGCCAGCCAGTCCAGCGCGCCGGCGAAGCCGTAATCCGCGTTGCCGCCGATGCCCGCGATCAGGCTGAAGCCGAAGCCCTGGGCTTCGGCATAGTCCAGGATCGCCCGGGCCAAGGCCGAGGACTGGCAGAGCAGCGCCAGCTTCCCTGGCCGGGGCACGAGATGCGACAGCGTGGCGTTAAGGCCCAGCGGCGGCACCGCCAGCCCGAAGGAACGCTGCCCCAGCGCCCGCACGCCGCTGTCGCGCGCGAGGGCGGCGAGGTCGGGGGCGGCGACCGGCACCACCGCCGCGTGGCAGCCCCGGGCGGCCAGGGCGGCGAAGGCGGCGGGCTGGGCCTCCGGCGGCAGGGAGATCACGGCGAGGTCCGGCGCCTCCTCCAGAGCGTCGAGGTTCGGCGCCTCCTCCAGCCCGTCCCAGCGGAAGCCGATCGTGTGCAACGCTCCCTTAAACTGCCCGGCGACCAGGTTGCGGGCCAGGATCGCGGTCTCCGGCAGGGCGGGATCGCCCAGGAAGGCCACGCGCCTGGGCGCGAAAAGGGAGGCGGCCCGGAAACCGGGCCGGAGGCTGGGGGAGTGGAAAGGGGTCATCGCCGCCTCAGGGTGGTGATTTCCAGGCGATGCGGCAATCTTGCTTTCAGGCTTCCCCGTCAATGCCCATTGGCGGGGGCATGAGAAGGAAGGGCCGTGCCGATGCCGCAGGACTCGCGCTGGGATCCGGAGATGCTTCGCTTCACCCGCGCGATGGAGGCCGCCGCGCTGTCCGATCCAATCCCGGACATCACCCGGGACACGGCGCGCCACCTCGCCGCCGGACGGGCGCGGACCGAGGCGCTGAACCTGCCGCTCGCGGCCGGGGGCCATGCCATGGCGGAAAGCCGCGACCTGCGGCTCGACCTGTCCTCCGGCCCGCTGTCCTGCCGCCTGCACCGCCCGCATGTGGAAGGCGGACGTGGAGCCGCCCTGCCGGTAATGGTGAACCTGCATGGCGGCGGCTGGGTCTGGAACAGCGTGGACACGCATGACCGCCTGTTCCGCGCCTATGCCCAGGCCGCCGGCTGCGCCGTGCTGGCGCCGGACTATGCCCTGTCGCCCGAGGCCGCATTCCCCATCGCGCTGGAACAGGTGGCCGGGGTGGTGCGCCATGTGGCGGCCCATGGCGCCTCGCTGGGGCTGGACCCGGCGCGCATCGTGCTGGGCGGCGATTCGGCCGGGGCCAACCTGGCCCTCGCGGCCGCGCTGCTGCTGCGGGAGACCGATCCGGGGCTGGCGCTGCGCGGGCTGCTGCTCGCCTATGGCTGCTACGATGCCCGCTGCGATACGGAGAGCCAGCGCGAGTTCGCCGAGGGCTTCGGCCTGACGCGGGAGCGGATGGCGCTGTTCTGGCGCCTCTACGCGCCGGAGGAGGAGGCGCGGATGAGCCCCCTCGCCTCGCCGCTCCTCGCCGATCTCCGTGGCCTGCCCCCGGCCCTGCTGCAGGTCGCGGAGCTGGACGTGCTGCGCGACGACAGCCTGGCCCTGGCCGGGCGGATGCGGGAGGCCGGGGTGGAGGTGCTGTCGCGCCTCTTTCCCGGCACGGTGCACGGCTTCCTGCGCGCCCAGGGCCGGGTCGGCGCCGCCGACGAGGCGGTGGCGGAAGCGGGACGCTGGCTGCGGGAAAGGCTCGGCTGAGTCCCCCTTCCCGCCGCCCGGCGCCTCAGCCCTTGGCGGAAAGCGCCCGCCTCGCCGCCTCGGCGAGGTAGCTGCTGGCCACCGGCAGCACGCGGTCGTCGAAATCGTAGTGCGGGTTGTGCAGCTCCCGCCCGCCCTCGGCCGGGCCGTTGCCGATCCAGACGAAGGCACCCGGCACCTTCTGCAGGAAGGCGCTGAAATCCTCCCCCGTCATGGCGGGGCCCACGTCCCGGCGCAGCGGCGCCACGGCCCCGGCGGCCCCGGCGGCCAGCTCGCGCTCCGCCGGGTGGTTGATCGTGGCATCGACCCCGGCCAGCACCCGCACCTCGGCCCGCACACCGAAGCTCGCCTCCAGGCCGGCGGCGATGGCCTCCAGCCGCTCGATCATCAGCCGGCCGACCTCGTCGTCGATGAAGCGGATGGTGCCGTCCAGCACCACCTCCGCCGCGATCTGGTTCGAGGCCTCGCCGCCATGGATCGTGGTCAGGCTGCACACCGCCGTCTTCATCGGGTCCACCGAGCGCGCCACGATGGACTGCACGGCGGTGATGGCGTGGCCGGCGGCGAGGATCGGGTCGCGCGTCAGGTGCGGCAGGGCGGCATGACCGGCATGGCCGCGGATGACGATGTTGAAACGCCGGCCGGCCGCCATGACCGCGCTGTCATGGACGGCGATGGTGCCCACCGGCAGGCCCGGCCAGTTGTGCCAGCCGAAGATCCGGTCCATGGGGAAACGCTCGAAGAGACCGTCCGCCACCATGGAGCGGGCACCACCCCCGCCCTCCTCGGCGGGCTGGAAGACCAGATGGACCGTGCCCGACCAGCTCTCGTCCCGGAGCAGCAGAGCCGCCGCGCCGAGCAGCGCCACCGTATGGCCGTCATGGCCGCAGGCATGCATCACGCCCGGCCGCGTCGAGGCCCAGGGCAGGTCGGCCGCGGCCTCCTGGATCGGCAGCGCGTCCATGTCGGCGCGCAGGCCGACCGAGCGGTTGCC
Source organism: Roseomonas sp. TAS13 (assembly GCF_001950415.1). Taxonomy (NCBI): domain Bacteria; kingdom Pseudomonadati; phylum Pseudomonadota; class Alphaproteobacteria; order Acetobacterales; family Roseomonadaceae; genus Roseomonas; species Roseomonas sp. TAS13. Next base: position 1,952 of record NZ_BDLP01000069.1, on the reverse strand, counting down.
GCCGCCGCGCCGCAGGGTGGCAACCAGCCCGTGCCCGCCGATGGCCTCGGCGATCTCGGTCACGCCAAGCTCGCGCAGACGTGCGGCCACATACGCCGCCGTAGGTCCCTCATCCAGGGTAGGGGCAGGGTTGGCGTGCAGGTGGCGGCGCCAACCGGTCAGGGTTTCGACGAGTTCCGGGTTCATGGTTTCGGGGGATAGCCCTTTCATTGCCGATGCTCCATCGCCTTCCGGCATTGCTTGCCTCTTTCACCTTCGTGGTCGCGATGCCCGCGGAGATCTCACTGGCCCAAGGGGGCAGCCAGGCAGGCGGCCCGGCGGGGGCGGCCTCCCCCCCTTCAGCCCAGCCCGGCGCCCCGGCCGCCGGCACCGGGGCGGCGGACCAGGGCGCGGGTGACGAGGCCACTGTCCCCTATGAGACCGAGTTCCGCCCGACCGGAAGCTCCGAGGTCGATTCCGCGATCTCGTCCATCTCCGCCCTGAAGCGGCTGCAGGGCGTCGCCCCCACCTCGGCCGAGGGGCTGGTCGCCCGCGCCTTGCAGGAACAGGGGCTGGTCACGCGCGCGCTGCGGGCGGAAGGCTTCTATGGCGGGCGCCCGGTGGTGCTGATCGACGGGCAGCCGCCGGAAACGCCGCAGCTCGCCGCGCGGCTGGCCGGCCGCAAGGAGCCGGTGAAGGTGGCCGTCGGCGCCGAGCCGGGCGAGCGCTTCCGGATCGGGCTGCTCCGGGTCGCGCCGGAAGACCCCGGCCGCGACCTGGCCGCCGCCGGGGAGATCACCGGCCTCGCCAAAGGCGATCCCGCGCGGGCCGAGGACGTGATCTCGGCCGGCGACCGGCTGGTCACCTCGTTGCGCGATGCCGGCTATCCCTTCGCCTCCATCCCCCGGCGGGAGGTGACGGTCGATTTCGACACGCATCTCATGGAGGTGGTCTATCACCTCCAGCCCGGGCCGCAGGCGCGCTTCGCCACGCCGGAGGTGGAGGGCGCGACCCGCGTCAGCCCGCGCATGCTCAACGCCGTGGCCGGGCAGCTCACCGACAGGGAGTACAGCCCGCAGACCTTGTCCCGGGTGCGGCGGGACCTCGTGGATCTCGGCGTCTTCGGCATGGTGCGGGCGCAGGAAGGCACGGCGCTGGACGGCAGCGGGCGCCTGCCGGTCACCTTCCTGGTCTCCGAGCGGCCGCGCCGCGCCCTGGGCGTCACCGGCGCCTACGAGACCCGCAACGGCCCGACCGCGACGGTGTACTGGGAGCACCGGAACCTCTTTGGCGGCGCCGAGCGGCTACGCCTGGAAGGCTCGGTCGGCCGGACCTCGCAGAGCAGCTCCGGCAACAGCTTCAACGCCCGGGTGGGCGCCAATCTCCGCTCGCCCTGGATCTTCGGGCGCAACATGACGCTGGTGATCGACACGGCGGCGATCCGCGAGCGGCTGCTCGCCTATGACCGCGACGCCGTCACCGGGGCCGTGTCGGTCGAGACCAAGCCCGATCCGCGCCTGACCCTGGCGGGCGGCGTGATCGGCGAGTTCGGCAAGACCAAGGAATACGGTGCGAGCAAGCGCGACTACCAGCTCGTGGGCCTGCTCGGCACCGCCTTCTGGGACGATACGGACAGCCTGCTCGACCCCTCGCGCGGCCTGCGGCTGAACGGGCTGGTTTCGCCGATCTATGCCATCAACGGCGGGCAGACCTTTGTGCGGATGCGCGGCACCGCCAGTGCCTACCACGACCTCACCAGCGACAAGGGCACGATCCTGGCAGGACGAATCTCCGTCGGCAGCATTCTCGGCACCTCCTCCTATTTCGACGTGCCGCCGCATATGCGCTTCTACGCGGGCGGCGGCGGCTCGGTGCGCGGCTACGACTTCCAGCGCATCGGACCGCGCCGCAGCAACGACACGCCGACCGGCTGTCTCTTGATCACATCTACGCACAGCTCCACCGTAAGGCGA
>NZ_BDLP01000068.1:0-16449 GCF_001950415.1 Roseomonas sp. TAS13 | reverse complement strand
CCCGCCGGGCCCCCTCTCCGCCGGGGACCGGAGCCGGTCCCCGGACCCCGGGCTTTCGCTGGCTCCGCTTGGTGGCCGTCAGTCTGCGGCCCGATCCCCGGGAGCAGGTGGAAAGGCGGAACTCCCGAAAAGAAAGACACCCTGTCCGCGCCCGTGGCACCGGCAGTCCGCCGGAGAGCCATGTTCTCCGGCGCGATCCGACCCCAGCAAGCACCAACTCACCGGGTCCAGGGCTCGAAGAGTCCTGGCGGATAAGGGGGGCCGGGGGAAAAGGCGGAGCCTTGTCCCCCGGGGGACAGAGCCACGCCGGGGGCATCAGCGCAGGAGGTAGCGGGTGGGGCGGAGGGGTTCGGGCAGGTCGGTTTCGCCCAGGGCCTCCAGGAGGTCCGTTTCGATCACCCGCACCATGGCGTCGAGGGCGAGGTCGTTGGCCTCGTCGCCGAAGGGGTCTTCCAGCTCGTCGCCCAGGGCGTCGAGGCCGAAGAGCGTATAGGCCAGGATCGCCACCACGACCGGCGTGCCGAAGCCGAGCGTGCCGACGAAGCCGAAGGGCATCAGCAGGCAGAAGAGCCAGGCCGAGCGGTGCAGCAGCAGCGAATAGGCATAGGGCAGGGGCGTGTTGTGGATGCGCTCGCAGCCGGCCTGGATGCCGGTCATCTCGGCCAGCGGGGCGGAGATCTGGACGTGCAGGATGTCGCTCAGCGTGCCGGCGCGCAGCAGCGCGGCCAGTTCCGCCGATTGCGCGCGCAGCACGGCGTCCGGGCGGTTGCGCCGCGTGGCCAGGGCGGCGGCTTCCCCGGCCGGCAGCCAGGGGCGGGCCCGTTCCAGCCCGTCCCGGCCGCGGAGCTGCGTGGCCAGCAGATGCGCGAAGCCTGCCACCCGCCGCAGCAGCCGCGTGCGGGAATCGCCTTCCGGCAGCAGGCTCGTCGCCAGCCGGGCGAAGATGCGGTTCTCGGTGATCAGCCGGCCCCAGAGCTGCCGCCCCTCCCACCAGCGCGCGTGGCAGGCGTTGTTTCGGAAGCTGAGGAAGATCGAGAGCGTCAGGCCCAGCACGGTGAAGGGTGCTGCGCTGAACTCGGGGAAGATGCCGGGATAGCGCCGGTCCAGCAGCGCCAGCAGCAGGGCGATGCCGGTCACCAGCAGCACGCGCGGGGCCACCAGCGGCACCACGGAGCCGCGCAGGGCGAAGAGGAGGTCCAGCGTGCCGGGACGGGAGCGGACGATCATGGCGCCTCAGCCCGCTGTCACATGGGGCCGGCCGGCACGGCGCTGGCGCAGAGCGCCGGATGCCGCCGGGCGCCGAAGAGCTGGTAGTGCCACCATTCGAGGCTGTAGTGGTCCCAGCCGGCCGCTGTCATGATGCCCAGCAGGATGGCGCGGTTGCGCTGGTCCTCCGCCGGGATGGCTAGGCTGCCATGGGCGGAGGCTTCCTCCACCGCGTCGAAGCCGGTGCCCATCGGCAGTTCGGTGCCGCTCGCCGCCTCCACCAGCGTCAGGTCCACCGCCGCGCCGCGCGGATGCACGCCGCCCTGGCGCGGGTCGGAGACGAAGCGCTTGTCCTCCACCGCGTGCCACAGCGCCCATTGCGCCTCGACCGGGCGGAAGGCGTCGAAGACCTTGATCCGCAGGCCGAGCGCGAGTGCCAGCGCGTTGGCCCGCAGCAGGCGCTCGCGCGCCTCCGGTAGCAGCAGCGCCACCGGGCGCGCGTAGATCGGGCGGCCCGTCAGGTTGTCGGTTGTGGCGTAGCGGATGTCGAGGAGGAGGCCGTCTTCCTCGCGGATCGGGATCAGCATGGGGCGGTTATAGCCATGCCCGTTGCTGGCCGCTGCCCGGCGCCGGAGCCACACGACGCAACCCAGCCCTGCTCCGCCGCGTTCGCGGCTCTCCGACGAAGAGGGAATCCGACCGATGCGCGGCACCGCTTTCACCCTGGCCCTGGCCCTGATTGCCACGCCGCTCTGGGTCCAGGACCTCCGGGCGCAGAATATCGGACAGGGCAATGGCCGCGGGGGCGCGACGAGCGGCTCCCCGGCCGGAGGCTCCAGCGAGGCGCCCGACCTCGCCAGCTATGAGAAGCTGCTGCAGGACAGCCTCGGCAAGCTGCGCGCCGCCGCCAGCCAGCCGGGCGTGAAGGACGAGTTCAGCAAGGACGAATCCGTGGGCACCGCGCGGCGCGAGGTGCTGACCGTGCTGCAGGACAGCCTGGGCATCGTCCGCCGCGCGCCCGCCTCCTACAAGGAGCGTCCCGTCTACAAGCAGGCCGAAAGCCAGATCCAGGCGGCCAGCCACAAGGTCCAGGGCCAGCAGCAGGACGCCGCCCTGGCCGGCCCGATGCGCGAGGCCGTCCAGGCGGTGGAGTCCCTGGTGCGCGACGTCGGCGCCTCGCACGGGCGGGGCTGAGGGCTGGGTTGCCGCTGTCGTCCGGCCAGCCTGTCCTGAGCTGTTCCGGCGGAGCGCCTGATGGCCGTCTCCCGGGGGAAAGGCAGGGCCTTTCCCCCGGGACAGCGTAGCGCCAGGCGTCAGGCCCGGGCGCCGAAGAGGGGGGCGGTCAGGCCAGGGGCAGGAGGTGGATCAGGCCCAGGCTGATCGCACCCAGCACGAGCAGCGAGCCGATCACGGCCGCGACGACCGGGGCGCCGGCGCGGGCGACCATGCGGACATCCACGCCCAGGCCGAGGGCGGCCATGGAGACCACCGTCAGCAGCGTGGTCAGGCTGGCGATGGGGGCGAGCGCCGCCTGCGGGATCAGGCCCAGGGAGCGGAGGACGGCGCAGCCCAGGAAGCCCAGGATGAACCAGGGCACCAGCCGGCCGAGGACCCTGGGGCGGGCAGCAGGCTGATCCGCGTCGCGGCGGCGCGCCGACAGCAGCGACAGGACCAGCACCACCGGTCCCAGCATCAGCACGCGCACCAGCTTGACCAGCGTGCCGAGCTGCACGCTCAGCGCCCCGACCGGGGCGGTGGCGGCCAGGACCTGCGGGACGGCATAGACGGTGAGGCCCGCGAGGACGCCATACTGCGCCTCGTGCAGCCCGAGCAGCGGCACGGCCAGCGGCAGGGACAGCACCACGACGATGCCCAGGACGGCGGTGAAGGCGATGGAGGCGGCGATGTCGCGGCTTTCGGCGCCGATCACCGGCGCCACGGCGGCGATGGCGGAATTGCCGCAGATCGAGTTGCCGCAGGCCACCAGCATCGCCATCCGCCGCGGCAGGCCGAGCAGGCGGCCGATGCCGTAGCTGGCCGGGATGGCCACCGCCACCACGGCGGCGATGCCCAGCACCAGCGCCGGGCCGACCGCCAGGATCGCCTGCGCGCTCAGCGCCGTGCCCAGCAGGATGATCGCGACTTCCAGCAGCACCTTGGCGGAAAAGGCGATGCCGGGAGCGAAGGCCTTGGGCGGCGTCCAGGCGGTGCGCAGCGCCGTGCCGAGCAGGATGGCCAGCACCACCGGTTCCAGCCAGTCGCGGCCCAGGAGGGCTTCCTCGGCGCGGCCGATGCCGGCCGCCAGCGCGGCGATGGCGGCGCAGAGCAGCACGCCCGGCCCGAGCCGCCGCAGCGCGCCGCTGCCCTGCACCCCGGCCGGTTGCGGCTTGGCGAGGCTGGCGGCGGGGGCTGGGGTGGTCATGGGGGCTCGGCGTCCTGGGATTGGCCCCTATGATGCAACGCGACGACACATCGGACAAACGCAATGGTTCGATCGGACCGATCTGGATTCGTGAACGTTCCTGCCGCGCCGTGGAAAGCGGGCGGCGCATGAGCCCGCTTCAGCTCCAGGCCGGGGCGGGCCTCGCCGCGCTCTGCCTGCTGGCCTGGGTGGCCGGGGTGCTGGGGGAGGGGGTGCGGGGCAGGCGCCTCGCCCGGAGGCCCGTTCCCTGGCGGATCGTGCTGGCCGGGCTGCTGGCGCAGGTGCTGGCCGCCGCGCTGCTGCTGCATGTGCCGCCGCTCCGCCGGGCCTTTGCCTGGGCAGGGGCGGGGGTTGATGCCCTGTCCCGCGCGACGCGGGAGGGGACGAGCTTCGTCTTCGGCTATCTGGTCGGGGCGCCGCTGCCCTATGCGGAGCTGCGGCCGGGCGGCTCCTTCGTGCTGTTCTTCCAGGCACTGCCGCTGATCCTGGTGGTGGGGGCGCTGTCGGCGCTGCTCTACCACTGGCGCATCCTGCCGCTGGTGGTGCGGGGGCTTTCCGTGCTGCTGCGGCGGGCCTTCGGCATCTCGGGGGCCTGCGGCTTCTCGGTCGCCGCCAATGTCTTCGTCGGCAGCGTCGAGGCGCCGCTGCTGATCCGCTCCTGGCTCGCCACCATGCCGCGGGCCGAGCTCTTCGCCGTGATGGTCGCGGGACTGGCCACCATCTCCGGCAACATGCTGGTGGTCTACGCCACGATCATCGCGCCGGTGGTGCCGGATGCGGCGGGACAGCTCCTGGCCGCCAGCCTGGTGGGCGCCCCGGCCTCGATCCTCGCCGCCATGCTGATGATCCCGCCGGACCCGGCAGCCGCCGTTGCCGGTGGCGAGCCGGAGATGCCGCCGCTCTATGACAGCAGCATGGAGGCCATCGTGCGCGGCACGGCGGACGGGCTGCAACTGCTGCTCGGCATCATGGCCTCGTTGATCGTCTTCGTGGCGCTGGTGGCGCTGCTCGACATGATCCTGCAGCCGCTGACCGGGCTGACACTGCGGGGGATCGCGGGCTGGCTGATGTGGCCGCTGGCCTTCGCCATGGGCATTCCCGCCGCCGAGGCCGCGACGGTGGCATCCTCGCTCGGCGTGAAGCTCGTGGTGAACGAGTTCGTCTCCTATCTGGAGCTCGCCACCTCCGGCGGGGCGGGCCTTTCGGAGCGGTCGCGCGTCATCCTCACCTGGGCGCTCTGCGGCTTCACCAACTTCGCCTCGGTCGGGATCATGGTGGGCGGCATGTCGCTGATGTGCACGGAGCGGCGCGGCGAGATCGTGCGGCTGGGCCTGCCGGCCCTGGCGGCCGGCACCATCGCCTGCTGCATGATGGGGGCCACGGTGGGGCTGCTGTCGCCGGGGTGATCCCGGCGGCTGCCAGTGACCGTGTTGCGCTTTGTGGCCGGCCGCCGGGGAAAGGCAGCGCCTTTCACCCGGGATGGCGCAACGCCGGACGAGACGCGCGGCGGCCAGGGAAAGCCGCTGCCCGGATCAGCCGGGGTTGCGGGCCTGCCAGTCGGCGAAGATGCGTTCGAGCAGGTCGACCTTCTTGCAGTCCTGTGCCGCGGCGGCGCGCTTGAAGGCCCTCCGGAACTCCGCGGTGACGCGGAAGTTGAGCGGCTCGGTGCGTTCCTTGGAAGGCTTCGCGGGCTTGCTCTTGCCCTTCCTCGGGGCCTCGGGAGCCGGTTCGGCAGGCGGTTCCGCGATGGGTCTGGCGGTCTTGACCGGCTTTGCGGTCTTCGCGGAGGCGGGCGGGGTATCGCCCAGGGCGCCGAGCACGCTGTTCTGCGGCGGCGGCGCGCCCTTGGTGCCGCGGCGCCGCGGCGGTGTGGCGGCCCGGGTTTCGGGGGCCCGGGTTTCGGGGGCCTGGGTTTCGGCGGCGGAGGGCTGGTCTGATTCGGGCATGCTCTGTTCCAGGATTCCGGAGCCCTGCCGGGCGGGAGGGCTGGCGGGGCGGTTTTCACGGCTGGCCAAGGCCCGGCCCCTCCCGCCGTGATGAGGAAAGGGCTGGGGGTCTCAGTGCTTCTGCTTCGCCCCGGGCTTCTGCTTCGCCTGGGGCTTCTGCTTCGCCTCGGGAGGCGGCCCGGCGGGGGCGCGGCTGGTGACGAAGGCAACGGCGTCCCGGGCGAAGGCTTCGGCCTTGTGCCGCAGCGAGGCGTGCGTGACCTCGGTGGCGGCGCGGCCCTCGTCATGCGCGCGGCGGTAGCCGGCCTTTTCCGGCCAGGCATGCGGCAGGCAGTGATAGCCGGCCTCGCGCACATAGAGCGCCGCCTCCTCGATCTCGCTCGCGGAATCGCCGGCGCGGCAGAGGGCGATGGCGATGCGTTCCGCCGGGATGCCCTGGCCGAGCAGCTCATGCGCCAGCCGCACGGTCGGCAGCAGGTCGTCCACCGCCAGTCCGGAGGGGATCAGCAGCGCATCGGCGGCGTGGGCGAGTTCCAGCGTCTGGGCATCGGCGAAGCCGCGCGCATCGAGCACGAGGCAATCGGCGAGATCGCGGCGCGCGGCGCGCAGGGCCGGCTCCAGCCCGTCGAAGCATTCCGCCCGCACCACCGGCTTCCGCCCCGAGGCGGCGCGGCGGCGCGCCCATTCGACGGAGGTGGCCTGCAGCACGTCCAGGTCGGCGAGCAGCACGCTGCGGCCCTGGGCGGCCAGTTCCCGCGCCAGCAGGCGGGCCAGCGACGACTTCGCCACCCCCCCTTTCTGCGACACGCAGCCCACGACGAGCATGATGGCCCGGACCCTCCGCCCTGCCCGGGCCACGGCGGTCCGGTGAGTGCCGATTTTGCGTGCAATCGTGCAATCGTGCAAGCATGTCCGGGGGCGGCGCGGCGTTCAGTCCAGCCAGAGCCGCACGGCCTCCCGCAGGAAGGCGGTGCCGGCGGCGTTGCCGGCAGGATTGCCGGCGCGGTGGCCATGGATGCCCGGGATGGGGAGGAGCTTCGCGTCGCGCAGATGCGGCAGCTCCGCCTCGTTGTCGGCGACGCGGAAATACAGGTCCGTCGCGCCGGGCATCAGCAGGACGCGCGCCCGGATCGCCGCCAGGGCGCGGGGCAGGTCGCCTCCGTGGAGCGGGTTGTCGCTGATGTCGCCGGCATCCCAGCAGCGCAGCTGCGCCAGCAGGTCGGCGGCGGGCTTCGCGTCGTAGCGTGTCTCCCAGCCGCGCAGATAGGCGGCGAGATCGGGCGTTTCCGGCGAAAGGTGCAGGCCGGCGCGGTAGAAGTCCTGGCTCAGCGCCCAGCCGGCATAGATCCGCCCGAAGGCGCGCTTGGCCAGGGCGGGCTCGGCGGCGAAGCGGCCCTCCCCCCGGTGCTCCGGCGCGGCCTCCAGCACCGCCATCAGCCCGCGCAGGAAGACTTGGTTGTGCGCCGCGGTGCGGGCGCTGCCGCAGTTGATCACCACGCGCTCCACCGCCTCGGGGAAGCAGGCGGCCCAGTGGTAGGCCTGCTGCGCGCCCATCGACCAGCCATAGGCGGCGTGCAGCCTGTCGATGCCGAAGACGTCGCGCAGCAGCTGCCGCTGTGCCTGCACATTGTCCCAGGCGGTGACGAGCGGCGGATAGTCCGCCGTGTTCGAGGGCGAGGAGGAGATCCCGTTGCCGAACATGTCGACCTGCACGACGAACCAGCGCGTGGGATCGAGCACGCCGTCCGGCCCGATCAGCCATTCCAGTTCCGGATGCCGTGCGCCGTAGCTGGTGGGATAGAGCACGGCGTTGTCGCGCGCGGGCGAGAGCGTGCCATGCGTCTTCCAGCCGAGCATCGCATCGGCGATCGCGCCGCCATGCAGCATCCGGCGCGTGCCGAGGCGGATGCGCCCGCTGGCCGTGGGCCAGCCGGGAGGCCGGGTGGCGGGACGGCCGGGGGACGGTGCCTGCTCCGGGCGCATGTTCTTCGTGGCCATCCATCGCCCTTTCCACCGGCAGGGAGATGTGAAAGGCGAATGCGGGGACGGTCAAGCGGAAGGCCATGCCGCCGCTTCTGCCGCGGGCGAGGCGTGCTGCCGCCTGTGCAAACAGCCATGCCCAAGGATGAAGCAAGGCGGCAACGCGCGCTGCGCCGCGGCATGGGAAGCACCCATTCGGTGTGTTGACGCGCTCGGTATACCGGATGACAGTCTGCACGCTTCCGCATGGGGGAAGCCAGGTGGCGAATGCCACGCTGGCCGGTTTCGGCCATACCGAATCCGCGCGAGCCCATGCGCGCCACGGGACGATGGCGGGAAGCGGCAGGATGTTTGCTGGGGGCGGAAGCATGGGCGGCGATCTTCTTCTGACGGGCGGGCGGATCTTCCGCGGGCTGGCGCAGGGGAACACGGGTGGCTTCGCCGAGGCGCTGCTGCTGCGCGACGGCAAGGTCGCGGCGGTCGGCACGCGGACGGATGTCGAGGGTGCCGCCGCGCCGGGCACGCGGCGTGTCGATCTCGCGGGCCGTGCGGCGATCCCCGCCTTCAACGAGGCGCACATGCACCTGCTGCCCTATGGCCTCGGCCTGGTGCAGGCGAACCTGCGGCCGGATGACGGCGTGAAGACGCTGGACGAGCTGCTGTCCCGCCTCCGTGCCGCCGCGGCGCACACGCCAAAGGGCGAATGGGTGGTCGGGCGCGGCTATGACCATCTCGTGCTCGATGTCGGGCGGCATCCGACGGCGGAGGAACTGCAGGCCGCCGCGCCGGAGCATCCCGTCTACATCGTGCGCACCTGCGGCCATATGGGCGTGGCCTCCACCGCCGCGCTGAAGCGCGCGGGGATCGGCCACAACACGCCCGACCCGCAGGGCGGCGCCATCGAGCGGAAGGGCGGCGCGCTGACCGGGCTGTTGCAGGAACGCGCGCAGGGGCTGCTGAAGCAGGCGATCCCCGAGCCCTCCGAGGACATGATGGTGGCGGCGATCGAGCGTGCCGGGCGCGACCTCGCCGCGCGCGGCTTCGCCTCGGCCAGCGACATGAATGTCGGCATGACCGCCGGCATGGCGGAGATCGCCGCCTATCGCCGCGCGCTCGCCGAGGGGCGGCTGATGCAGCGCATGTGGCAGGTGCTGGCGGGCAATCCCGAGGGCATCGCGGCGGAGGCCTGGGAGGCCGGGCTGCGGCCCGACCACAGGCACGACATGCTGGCCTGGGGCGCGGTGAAGACCTTCGCCGACGGCTCGGCGGGCGGGCTGACCGCGGCCTTCTTCGAGCCCTATCTCGCCTCCGCCGGCGGAGGCACCGGCATCCTCTGCTTTTCCGAGGCGGAGCAGCACGCGCTGCTGGCGAAGTACCACCGCCAGGGCTGGCAGCTCGACATCCATGCCATCGGCGATGCGGCGATCGAGCAGATCCTGTCCGGCATGGAGGCCGCCGACACGCCGGACATGCCGGTGCCCGGCCGGCGCCATCGCATCGAGCATTGCGGCTTCCTGAACGCGGACCAGCGGCGGCGCATGAAGGCGCGCGGCATCATCCCGGTGCCGCAGCCGACCTTCATCTACGAGTTCGGCGAGGTCTATCTGAAGGTTCTGGGCATGGAGCGTTCCGCCGCCTCCTATCCCATGCGCACCTGGCTCGACGAAGGGCACAACCCGCCCGGTTCCTCCGACAGCCCGGTCTGCACCGTCGATCCCTTCGTCGGCCTTTATGCCATGCTGACGCGGCGGACAGTGAAGGGCACGGTGATCGGCCCCGACCAGCGCCTCACCATCTCGGAGGCGGTCCACTGCTACACCTGGTGCGGCGCGCATTCGCAGTTCGCCGAGGACCGGCGCGGCACGCTGGAAGTGGGGATGCAGGCCGACGTGGTGGTGCTGTCCGCCGACATCTTCGCGCTGGAGCCCGAGGTGGTGCGGGAGGTGAAGGCCGACCTGACGCTGCGCGGCGGCGAGGCGATCTTCGACCGGCACGGCGCGCTGATGGCCGAGGCGGCCCAGTGAGGGGCGGCGCAGTGAGGGGCGGCCCAGTGAGGGGCCGGCCGGGCGATAGCGGGGCCGGCTGATGCTCCGGCACGCGCTGCAACGGCTGCTGCTGGCCATTCCCGTCCTGGTCGGCGTGCTGCTGGTCGGCTTCCTGCTGATGCAGGTGGTGCCGACCGATCCCGCCACGGTGCGGGCCGGCCCGACCGCCACGCCGGAGGTGATCGCCGCGATCCGGCAGGACCTGGGCCTGGACAAGCCGCTCTGGTGGCAGTTCGGCGCCTATGTCGGGCGGCTGGCGCAGGGCGACCTGGGCGTTTCCATCATCAACAACATGCCGGTGACGCAGGAGCTGGGCGACACGATCGGCCCGACGCTGGAGCTGATGTTCGCCTGCCTAGTCTGGTCCATCCCGCTCGGCATCGCCATGGGCACGGCGGCCGCCTACTGGCGCGGCACGCTGTTCGACCGGACGGTGATGGCCTTTGCCGTGGCCTGCGCCACGCTGCCGGTCTTCTTTATCGGGCTGATGCTGATCTGGGTGGTGGGCTTCCAGTGGCAGCTCCTGCCCTTCACCGGGCGGGGCGGGCCGCTCTGGACGATGGACGGGCTGCTGGCCATCGCCATGCCCGCCATCACCCTGGGCATGGCCTTCGTCGGGCCGGTGGCGCGGATGACGCGTACGGCGGTGCTGGACGTGATGGGGGCGGAACACGTCCGCACCGCCCGGGCCAAGGGGCTCGGCGAGTTCGCGGTGGTGATGCGGCACGGGCTGCGCAACGCGCTGATCCCCATCGTGACGCTGATCGGGCTGCAGATCGGCTTCCTGCTCGGCGGCGCGGTGGTGACGGAGACGGTATTCTCCTGGCCCGGCGTCGGGCGGCTGGCGGTCGGCGCCATCCTGTCCTCCGACTTTCCCATGGCGCAGGGGACGATCCTGGTGCTCTCCCTTGGCTTCATCCTGATCAACCTCGCCGTGGACGTGCTCTACGTCGCGCTCGACCCGCGGATGCGCGCGGCATGAGCGCCGTCCTGCCCGAGGCGGCCATCAAGGTCGCCGAGCCGGAGCTCGCCGCCACCGACGCCCATGTGGCGCGCGGCCCCGGCCTGTTCCGCCGCCTGCTGCGCGATCCGGTCGGCGCCGCCGCGCTGGTGCTGGTGGTGCTGCTGGTCGGTGCCGCGGTGCTGGCGCCCTGGCTCGCGCCGACCGATCCCTATGACAACGACCTGTCGCTCGCGATGCAGCCGCCGGGCGCGGCACCCGGCCTCTGGCTGGGGGCGGACGCGCAGGGGCGCAACATGGTCACGCGCCTGCTCTACGGCTTGCGGATGAGCCTGCTGATGGGCTTGGCCTCGGTCGTGCTGGGCGGGGTGACGGGAATGGTGGTGGGCTTCGCCGCCGCCTTCTGGCGCCGCATCGACGGGTTGCTGATGCGGCTGATGGACGTGCTGCTGTCCTTTCCCGCCATCCTCTTCGGCCTGGCGCTGGCGGCGATCTTCGGGCCGGGCATCTGGGCCGTGGTGCTGGCGCTGTCGGTCGCGACCGTGCCGCTGATGGCGCGCATCACGCGCGGCGCGGCGCTGGGCGTGATGCAGCAGGACTACATCGAGGCGGCGCGGGCCACGGGCATGTCCGATACGCGGCTGATCCTGCGGCATCTCGCGCCCAACTGCCTGTCGCCGATCTTCGTCTTCACCACGCTGCGCTTCGGGCAGGTGATCCTGCTCGGCGCCGCGCTGTCCTTTCTCGGCCTGGGGGCGCAGCCGCCGCTGGCGGAGCTGGGCGCCATGGCGAGCGAGGGGCGGAACTTCCTGTTCTTCGCGCCGCATATCGCGGTGATCCCCTGTGTCCTGATCTTCCTGGTCGGGCTGGGCTTCAACATCCTGGGCGATGCGCTACGCGACGCGCTCGATCCCCGGCTGCGCCGCTGACACCCCTTTCCACCTTGTTTCCGGGAGTTCCCAGCATGCGTCCGACCCTCCGCGCCGCGCTTCTCGGAAGCGCCTTCGCCCTTTCGGCCCTGATGCCCGTGGCGGGGGCCTGGGCGCAGGCCGCGCCGCGCGACACGCTGGTGGCGCTGCGCGAGATCGACGCCGACAACTACGACCCGGCGCGCACCACCTCGCAGTCGGCGGGCTGGGCCATCTACATGATGGCCGACACGCTGGTCTCCATGGACTGGGACCAGAAGACGGTGAAGCCGGGCCTCGCTGAAAGCTGGACGGTCAGCCCGGACGGCAAGCTCTACACCTTCAAGCTGAAGCAGGGCGTGAAGTTCTGCGACGGCAAGCCGATGACGGCGAAGGACGTGGTCTATTCCATCAACCGCTGGATCGACCCGGCCACGCGCAGCCCCTCGAAGTGGCGCGCCGGGCAGGTGAAGGAGGTCCGTGCCGTCGATGACCACACCGTCGAGTACGAGCTGAAGGAGCCCTTCTCCGAGCTGCTGACCCAGCTCACCATGTATTTCGGCTCCGTCGTCGATCAGGCGACGGTGGAGAAGCTCGGGCAGAATTTCGGCGTGCAGGGCTTCAACGGCACCGGCCCCTATTGCTGGGGGAGCTGGACGCCGCGGCAGGACCTCGTCCTGAACAGGCATGAGGGCTACAACTGGGGCCCGCCGATCTACAGGAACCCCAGCCCGCAGATCGGCAAGGTGATCTGGCGCGTGATCCCGGAGGCCAATACCCGCCTCGCCGCCTTGCAGACCGGGCAGGCCGATGTGGTGCAGGAGATCCCCTTCTTCGCGCTGGAAGGGCTGAAGAAGATCCCGACCGTGAAGCTGCAGCAGCAGCCGGTCTATTTCTGGGACTACTTCGTCGGCTTCAAGGTGGACAAGCCGGTGGTCAGCGACCCGGTGATCCGCAAGGCCATCAACATGGCGGTGGACCGCGGCCCGATCGCCAAGGCCGTCTTCTTCTCCGCCGGCGAGCCCGCCAACACCCTGCTGAACCCCAAGGTGCAGGATTTCGACCCTGACGCGGCGAAGCTGCAGCCCTCCTTCGATGTCGATGGCGCGCGCAGGCTGCTGGACGAGGACGGGTGGAAGGCCGGTTCCGACGGCATCCGCGAGAAGAACGGGCAGCGCGCGAGCTTCCTGCTCTACGGCATCCAGAACGGCACCAATAACAGCATGATGCAGGCGATGCAGGCCGATCTGCGCCGCATCGGCATCGAGATGAAGATCCAGCTCTGGGACGCCACCGTGGCCTGGGGCAAGCTGGCGACGCAGGAATTCGACGCCTTCACCATGTCCTATCCCTATCTCTCGGCGACGGATGCGCTGTCCCTCTATTTCCCCAGCGCCAACCGCCCGACGCCGAACCGGATGAACTGGGTGAACGAGGAGACCGACAGGAACCTGCTCGGCGCCCGCACCGCCACCGACCCGGCCAACCGCGCCAAGCTGATCGGCGAGGTGCAGGAGCAGATCACCGCGGCCAATGTCTGGGTGCCGCTGGTGCGCCAGCAGCTCTGGCTCGCCACCTCGCAGCGCGTCGAGGGCGCGCGGCCACACGGCGTCTATGGCGCGGCCCTGTACAAGGGCCTCGACATCAGGCTGACACGCTGAGGAGCATCCGGGCATGGCCGTCACGCTGATCCGCAACGCCGATGTCGTCCTGGCCTGGGACGAGGCCGCGAAGACCCATGCCTACCTGACCGGCGGCGACGTCGCCTTCGAGGGCGGCGCGCTGCGCTTCGTCGGCCGGGGCTATGACGGGCCGGCGGAGGAGGTGATCGACGGGGCGGGGCTGATGGTCATGCCCGGCCTCGTCAACATCCACACGCATCCGTCCAGCGAGCCGATGAACAAGGGGCTGCTGGACGAGATCGGCTCGCCCGGCCTCTACAACTCCTCGCTCTACGAGTTCATGCCGATCTTCCGCGCGGGCGAGGATGCGGTGCCCGACTGCGCCCGCGTGGCGCTGAGCGAGCTGCTGCTGTCCGGCGTCACCACCGTGGCCGACCTGTCCGTGCCCTATGACGGATGGCTCGACCTGCTGGCGGAAAGCGGGCTGCGCGCCGTCGTGGCACCGATGTTCCGCTCCGCCCGCTGGTACACGAAGAACGGCCATGTGGTGGAGTACGAGTGGGACGAGGCGGGTGGCGAGAAGGCCATGGCGGAGGCGCTGCGCCTGGTGGACCGCGCCGCGCAGCATGAATGCGGCCGCCTGTCCGGCATGGTGATCCCGGCGCAGATCGACACCGTCTCGCCCGGGCTGATGCGGGAAAGCCAGCAGGAGGCGAAGGCCCGCGGCCTGCCCTGGCAGATCCATGCCGCGCAGTCGGTGGTGGAGTTCCACGAGATCACCCGCCGCCACGGGCTGACGCCGATCGGCTGGCTCGACAGCATGGGGCTGCTGAACGAACGCGCCATCATCGGCCATGGCATCTTCCTCGACGACCATCCCTCGACGCGCTGGCACACCGACACCGACCTGAAGCGGCTGGCGGAGACGGGCACCAGCGTGGCGCATTGCCCGACCGTCTTCGCGCGGCGCGGCATCACCATGAGGAACTTCGGCCGCTACCGCCGTGCCGGGGTGAACATGGGCCTGGGCACCGACACCTATCCGCACAACATGCTCGACGAGATCCGGCTGGCCGCCTATCTCGCCCGCACCCAGGCGACCGACCCGCGCGCCGTCACCACGCAGGAGCTGTTCGAGGCCGCCACCACCGGCGGGGCGAAGGCGCTGGGGCGGGAGGATATCGGCCGCCTCGCCCCGGGCTGCCGGGCCGATTTCGTGCTGGTGGACGTCACCCACCCGCTGATGCAGCCGCGCCGCGACCCCCTGCGCTCCCTGGTCTATGCGGCCTCCGAGCGTGCGCTGCGCGCCGTCTACGTGGACGGGACCTGCGCCGTGCGCGACGGCAAGGTGCTGACCATGGATTTCGCCGGGGCCGCCGAACGGCTGAACGAGGCGCAGAAGCGCGTGGTGGCCGAGGCCCCCGGGCGCGACTGGGCGCACCGGCCGGTGGAGCAGATCTCCCCGCCAACCTTCCGCTGGTCCTGAGGAATCCGCATGCCCAGGGAAGAATCCCAGGACCTTCTCCGCATCGAGGGGCTGCGCACCAGCTTCCGCACCGGCCAGGGGCTGGTCTCGCCCGTGGACGGGGTGGACCTCGCCGTGCCGCGCGGCCGCACGCTTGGCATCGTGGGGGAGAGCGGCTGCGGCAAGTCGATGCTCTCGCTCTCCATCATGGGCCTCGTGCCGCCGCCGGGGCGGATCGGCGCCGGGAAGATCCTGCTGGAGGGCAGGGACCTCGCCGCGCTCTCCCAGTCCGAGATGCGGAAGATCCGGGGCGGGGAGATCGCCATGATCTTCCAGGACCCGATGACCTCGCTGAACCCGGTGCACAGCGTCGGCAGGCAGATCACCGAGGCGATGCGCGTGCATGACCGCACGGCTTCGGACCGCGCGCTGCGCGACGCCGCCATCGCGGCGCTGCGCCAGGTCCGCATCCCGGCGCCGGAACGGCGCTTCGAGCAGTATCCGCATGAGCTGTCGGGCGGGATGCGGCAGCGGGTGATGATCGCCATGGCGCTGGCCTGCCGCCCGCGCCTGCTGATCGCCGACGAGCCGACCACCGCGCTCGACGTCACGGTGCAGGCGCAGATCCTCGACCTGCTGCGGAACCTTCAGGCCGAGACGGGGATGTCGATCATCCTGATCACCCACGACCTGGGCGTCGTCGCGGAAATGGCCGACGAGGTGGCGGTGATGTATGCCGGGCGGGTGGTGGAGCGCTGTTCCGCCGCGAGCCTGTTCAACGACCCGCAGCACCCCTACAGCATCGGGCTGCTCGGCAGCGTGCCGCGGCTGGACGAGGAGCGCGACCGGCTGCTCGCCATCGACGGCGCGGTGCCGCCGCCCTTCGCGCTGCCCAAGGGGTGCCGCTTCAACCCGCGCTGCCCCTTCGTGCTGGAGATCTGCCGCAGCGCCGATCCGCCGCTGCGCGACGTGGCGCACCGACACCATGCCGCCTGCCTGCGCGCGCCGCTCGACGCGCTCGCCACGGAACTGGCGGCATGACCGCGCCGCTGCTGGAGGTTTCGGGCCTCGCCAAGCACTATCCCATCCGCAAGGGCATCGTGCTCGCCCGCCAGATCGGCGCCGTCCGCGCCGTGGATGGCGTCGGATTCCGCCTGAACCGGGGCGAGACCCTGGCGCTGGTGGGGGAATCCGGCTGCGGCAAGTCCACCACCGCGCGGCTGGTGATGCGGCTGATCGAGCCCAGCGCCGGCACGATCCGCTTCGACGGCCAGGATGTCACGACGGCCTCCGGCACCGCGCTGCGGGCGCTGCGCCGGCGGATGCAGATCGTGTTCCAGGACCCTTTCGCCAGCCTCAACCCGCGCCTGACCGTGGGCGACGCCATCGCCGAGCCGATGGCGGTGCACGACATGGGCAACGGCGCCGCACGGCAGGCGCGGGTGCAGGAGCTGCTCTCGCTGGTCGGGCTGCGGCCCTTCCATGCCGGGCGCTACCCGCATGAATTCTCCGGCGGGCAGCGGCAGCGCATCGGCATCGCCCGGGCCCTTTCCGTGCGGCCAGACCTGCTGGTCTGCGACGAACCCGTCTCGGCGCTCGACGTCTCGATCCAGGCGCAGGTGGTGAACCTGCTGAAGGACCTCCAGGCGCGCTTCGGGCTGAGCTATCTCTTCATCGCGCACGACCTGGCGGTGGTGAAGCACATGGCCGACCGCGTGGCGGTGATGTATCTCGGCCGCATCGTCGAGGTCGCCGAGAAGCGCGCCCTCTTCGCCGCGCCGCGCCACCCCTATACGCGGGCGCTGCTGTCCGCCATCCCGCGCCCCGACCCGGCGCTGCGCGGCTCGGTCACGCCCCTGGGTGGCGACCTGCCGAGCCCGGCCAACCCGCCCTC
>NZ_BDLP01000067.1:0-16452 GCF_001950415.1 Roseomonas sp. TAS13 | reverse complement strand
AGGTCGAGGCGGATCTCCCGCCCTTCCACCGCCAGGGCGCCGCCGCTGCCGGCCCGCGCCACGCGCGCCGGCAGGGCGTTCATCTTCGGTGACCCGATGAACCCCGCCACGAAGAGGTTCGCGGGGTTGTTGTAGAGCTCCAGCGGCGTGCCAATCTGCTCGATCAGCCCGCCGCGCAGCACCACGATGCGGTCGGCCAGGGTCATCGCCTCGACCTGGTCGTGCGTCACGTAGATCATCGTGCCGCCGATCTCCGCATGCAGCGCGGCCAGCTCCTTGCGGGTGGCGACGCGCAGCTCGGCATCGAGGTTCGAGAGCGGCTCGTCGAAAAGGAAGATCTTCGGGTCCCGCACGATGGCGCGGCCGATGGCCACGCGCTGCCGCTGCCCGCCGGACAGGGCGCGCGGCTTGCGATCGAGATAGGGCGCGAGCTGCAGCATCTGCGCCGCACGCTCCACCCGCGCGGTGACCTCGGCCTTCGGCAGGCGCATGTTCTCCAGCGCGAAGCCCATGTTCTGCCGCACGCTCATGTGCGGGTAGAGGGCATAGGACTGGAACACCATGGCCAGGCCGCGGTCGGAGGCCGGCAAGCGCGTGACGTCCTGACCGTCGATCTGCACCTGTCCGTCGGTGACCATCTCCAGCCCCGCGATCAGGCGCAGGAGGGTGGACTTGCCGCAGCCGGAGGGGCCGACGAAGACCATGAACTCGCCGTTGCGGACCTCCAGGTCCACACCGCGGATCACGGAGGTGTCACCGAAGCTCTTGGTGACGTTGCGAAGCCTGAGCTCAGCCATGGACGGATCTCCCGATGCTCATTTCATTCCCGTCGAACCGATCCCGGTCGTGATGAAGCGCTGGAGGAAGACGAAGACGAGCGCGACCGGCAGCAGCGTCACCACCGTCATGGCGAGAAGGTAGTGCCACTGCGTCTGCAGCTCGCCCTGGAAGGCGTTGAGGCCGATCTGGAGCGTGTAGCTCTCGGTCTTGGTCAGCACGGCCAGCGGCCAGAGGAACTCGTTCCAGCGCCACATGACCGAGAAGATGCCGAGCACCGCCAGGGCCGGCGCCGTCAGCGGCATGACGATGCGCCAGTAGATCTGCCACTCGGAGGCCTTGTCCATGCGTGCGGCCTCCACGAGGTCGCGCGGCAGGGTCAGCATGTACTGGCGCAGCAGGAAGACGCCGGTGGGCGTGGCGGCGCCGGGCAGGATCACCGCCCAGAGCGAGTTCACCAGCCCGAGCTTGGTGATGACCAGATAGACCGGCACCAACACGATGGTGATCGGGATCATCAGCGTGCCGATCACCGCCAGGACGGCGAGGCCCTTGCCGCGGAACTCGTAGAGCGAGAGGGCATAGGCGGCCATGGAGTTGATCAGCAGCGTGATCAGCGTCGCCACCACGGTGACGAAGACCGAGTTGCCGAGGAAGCGCATGAAGTCGAACTGCCGCAGCGGCTCGATGTAGTTCGAGATGGCCAGCGAGAAGGCACGAACCGGCTCGCGCCGGTCCACCGGCACGCGGACGGTCTGGCCCGGATCGGCCGGGTCCACCATCTGCGCCTGCAAGCCGACGCGGCGGATTTGTGCCATCTCCTTCACGCTGCCATCCGGCATGGTGACCTTGAAGAGCGGCAGCGGGTTGGGCTGGCCGGGCACCGTCACCTCGACCTGCGAAAGCGGCAGCAGGGTGGGCGGGAATTCCAGCAGCCCGGCCGGGGTCTTGAAGGAGGACAGAAGCAGCCAGAGCACCGGCCCGAACATCAGCAGGGTGCCGATGGCCAGGTAGAGGTAGCTGGCGATGTCGGTCCAGTGCAGCGGCTGCCCGGGATTGCGGCGGCGCGCGAGGAAGCGCAGGGCGCGGGTGGCCACCATGGTCAGTTCCTCCGCCGCCCGGCCACGCCAAGCTGGATCAGGGTCAGGATGAAGAGCACGGCGCCCAGCAGCACCGAGGCGGCGGCGGCGAGGCCGAAGTTCTGCACCTGGTTCGCGAAGGCGGTCTCGTAGATGTACTGCACCACCATCATCGTCGCCGTGCCGGGTCCGCCGCCGGTCAGCACGAAGACCTCGTCGAAGGTCTGCACGCCCTTGATCAGCGCGAGCACGATGACCACGATCATGTTCGGCCAGAGCAGCGGCAGGGTGATGCGCCAGAAGATGCGGTGCGTCGGCGTGCGGTCCATCGCCGCCGCCTCGTAGAGATCGGAGGGGATGGCCTGCAGCCCGGCGAGCAGGATCAGCGTGTAGAAGCCCATATGGGCCCAGACGGAGACGAAGATCGCCCAGAACATCGCCCAGCCGGGTTCGTTCAGGAACAGGATGCGGTCGCCGCCCAGCCCCATGATGATGGCGTTCAGCAGGCCGTCGCGCTGGAGGATCCACTTCCAGATCAGCGCCACCACCACGGGGGAAAGCAGCACGGGAAAGAAGAAGACCGCGCGGAAGAAGCCCCGGGCGCGAATCCTGCGGTTCAGCACCAGCGCGGTGACCAGGGAGGCCAGCACCGTCCCCACGACGTTGAACAGCGTGAAGGTGCCGGTGTTGGCAACGCCCCGCCAGAAGTGGTCCTCCCGGCAGGAGCCAGGGTCGATGAAGGAGCCGCAGTCGAGCAGGTAGGCGTATTGCTGCGTTCCGACATAGGGCCGTTCCGAGGGGAACAGCGCGGCGCCGCCGGTCAGCGAGAACCAGAGGTTGATCGCCAGCGGCAGGAAGACGAAGAGCCCGAAGAAGGCGGCATTGGGCAGGAGGAAGACATAGGGCATCCCCCGCTCGCCGATCAGCTTCTGCACGCCCCGCATCGGTGCGTCGATGAGGCGCAGCGGCAGCGCCGCGGCCCAGCCCAGGGCGCGCAGGGTGCTTCTTTCCCCCGGACGCGGCGCAGCCGGGGCGGTTGCCGTGCCCACGGGGGGCACGGCGGTGTCGACGGAGCTCATTCTGGCGATCCCGGTCCGGGGAGGACTACTTCTTGTCGCGCTCGGCGATCTGCTGCGTCACGTCGTCGGTGATGCGGCGATAGGCTTCGTCCAGCCCGATCTCGCCGGCCACGGCCTGGCCGAGGCGGCTGATGGCGGCGTTGAAGATGATGCGCGAGCCGGAATAGCCCTGGAGGCGGTAGGCCGCCGGGGAGATCTGCTGCACCTCCGTCGTGAAGACCTTCAGCGCCGCCCGCGCCGCCTCGGAGCCGGACTTGTACTCCACGCCCTTGGCCGCGATCCCGACATGGCCGGGCACGAAGAGGGCGCGGCTGTAGAACTCGGCCATCACCTCCTCGCTGGCGAGGTATTCCATGACCTTCGCCACCTCCGCGGGATGCTTGCTGGACCTGAAGGCCATCAGCGCAGCGCCGCCCGGCATGGGAGAGCAGTTGGCCGGGCCACAGGGCGTCGGCACGGCCACCCAGTCGAAGGCATCGCCGATGGTCTTGTCGAACTGGGCGATCTGCCAGGAGCCGGATAGGTACATCACGACCTGCGCGTTCTTGAACTCGTCATTGGCGCCGCGATAGGCAGAGCCCGCCACCGAGCCCCAGATCTCCTTGGACATGATGCCCTTGCGGTGCCAGTCCACGACCAGGGAGGCGGCGCGCTTGAAGCCGTCATCCACGACGGCGGGCTTGCCGGCCTCGTCGATGCCGGTGGCGCCCTGCGACACGGCGAGGCTGAAGAAGCGGTGCCCCGAACGGTCCAGCGCCAGGGGGAAGGGCGCGTCCACCTTGGCCGCCACCGCCTTCACCGCTTCCGCCCACTGCTCCCAGGTCGCCTTGGGCCCGGGCATGGCGATGCCCGCCTGCTCGAACAGCGTCTTGTTGACGAAGGGTCCGGTGACGGTGAGCTGGGTCATGAAGCCGGGGATGGAACTCGTGTCGCCGGGCACCCGCATCCAGGGCAGGAAGGGGCCGTAGCCCGCCTCCCAGGCCGCCGCGTCCTTCAGATAGGGGCGGAGGTCCAGCCCGTAGCGTGCCAGCCCGCCCATGTCGGCGACGCGGGCCATGTCCGGTCCCTGCCCCGAGGCGAGCTGGACCGGCAGGTTCTCGCTGATCGCCTTGAACGGCACCTGGTCCAGGACCACGCGGATGTCGGGGTTCTTTCCCTCGAAGCGGCGGAGCAGGTCGTTCATGACCTCGCCCTCGTTGCCATCCGAATACCAGGCCATGCGGAGGGTGGTCTGGGCCATTGCCGGCCCGAAGGCCGTCGTTGCGAGACTCAGCCCGGCCGCGAAAGCGTACGCGAACACCTTCATGAACTTCCTCCCTGGTCCGACCTGCGGGCGCGCTCGGACGGGCGCTTCGTCGGTCGGCCGGTATTTGGCAAACGTTTGCCTACCCTGTCAAAGGGTTTTATGAAAGTCATAAGAGGCCGACTGGAATGGACCCGGAAGCAGCGGAGGCAGGATGCGTGACTGACAGAGAAGGTGGTCCGCCGCCCGACAACCGGCCGGTTTCCCTGGCGATGGTCGCCGCCACCGCCGGGGTCTCGATCTCGACGGTGTCGCGCATCGTCAATGGCGAGACCCGCCGTGCCTCGGCGGAAACCGTGCAGCGGGTGCGCGAGGCGGTGGAGGCCACCGGCTACCGCCCGAACTCCATCGGCCGGACCCTGCGCAGCGGGGAAAGCCGCCTGGTGGCCATGCTGGTGGCGAATCTCGACAACCCCGCCATGGCGACCATCGCGGCCTCCACGGAGGCGGCGCTGCGGACAGCGGGCTACATCATGATCCTCTGCGACACCCATGACCGCGCGGAGCTCCAGGACGAGTATCTGGCGGCCATGCGGGCCCAGCTCGTGCAGGGCTATATCCTCGTGGTGGCGCGGCCGAGCCCCGGGTTGGCGGAGGTGGTGGCGCGCCGGACGCCCATGGTTTTCGTCGGGCGCCGGAACCCCTGCGGCGAAGGAGCCTTCGTAGGGATCGACAATTTCCAGGCCGGATCGCTTGTGGCCGAGCATCTCTGGAAGGCCGGAATCCGCGCGCCGGGGGTCCTGTCGCCGCTGGAAGGGTCCTCCGCCACCCGCGAGCGCGTGGAAGGCTTCCGCGCCCGCTATGCTTCCTTCGGCGTCGATCCGGGGGCGATCCCCGAATGGCGGGCGCCCGGCCTGGCGCATGTGGAGGTCGGCTATCGCGCTGCCCAGGCCATCGGACCGCGTTCCGCCTGGCCCGGAGGACTGCTCTGCGTCAGCGACCAGGTGGCCTATGGTGCCTTCCGCGCGGCCCGCGAGGCGCAGCTCCGCATGCCGCAGGACTGCCGGCTGGTGGGGATCGACGGGAGCTCCCTCAATCCCTGGCTGGCGCCGTGGCTCGAATCCGTCCGCGTTCCCTATGAGCGCTTCGGCCCGGTGATCCTGGCGCAGTTGCAGCGGAGCTGGGCCGGGGAGGAGCCGGCGGAGCAGCTCCTCCCGCATGGGCCGGTGGCATGACCGGGGGCCGCGACAGCCCGGGCGGAGAGACTCCGGCCGGGACGCTGTGCCGCGCGCGTCAGTAGGACTTGGGCAGGCCCAGGACCTTCTCGGCGATGAAGCAGAGGATAAGCTGCGGGCTGACCGGGGCGATGCGCGGGATCATGACCTCCCGCAGATAGCGTTCGACATGGTATTCGCGTGCGTAGCCGAAGCCGCCATGTGTCATCACCGCCTGCTGGCAGGCCTTGAAGCCAGCCTCCGCCGCCAGGTACTTCGCGGCATTCGCCTCGGCGGCGCAGGAAAGGCCCTGATCGTAGCGCCAGGCGGCATTCAGGATCATCATCCGCGCCGCCTGCAGTTCCATCCAGTTGGCCGCCAGCGGGTGCTGGATCGCCTGGTTCTGGCCGATAGGGCGGCCGAAGACCACGCGCTCGCTGGCGTAGCGCGTGGCACGTTCCAGCGCGACGAGGCCCAGCCCGGCAGCCTCGGCGGCGATCAGGATGCGCTCCGGGTTCAGCCCGTGCAGGATGTACTCGAACCCCCTGCCCTCCTCCCCGATCCGGTCCTCGACGGGAACTTCCAGGTTGTCGAAGAAGACCTCGTTGGAATCGACCGCCTTGCGGCCCATCTTCTCGATCTCGCGGACCTGGACGCGCGCTCGGTCGAGCGTGGTGTAGAAGAGGCTCAGCCCTTCGGTGCGGCGCCGCACCTGCTCGACCGGCGTGGTGCGGGCGAGGAGCAACACCTTTTCCGCCACCTGCGCCGTGGAGATCCAGATCTTCTGGCCATTCACGACATAGCGGTCGCCCCGCCGCTCCGCCCGGGTACGGAGCTGGGTCGTGTCCAGCCCGGCGTTGGGTTCGGTCACGGCAAAGCAGGCCCGCTCCCGTCCCTCGATCAGCGGCGGCAGCATGCGGCGCTTCTGTGCCTCATTGCCGAAGACCACCACGGGATTCAGGCCGAAGATGTTCATGTGCACCGCCGAGGCCCCGGTCATCCCGGCGCCCGACTGGGCGATCGTCTGCATCATGATGGCCGCTTCGGTGATGCCCAGGCCGCCGCCGCCATATTCCTCCGGCATGCAGATGCCGAGCCAGCCGTCACGGGCCAGCGCCTGGTGGAAATCCGTAGGGAAGCCGCCTTCACGGTCGCGCTGCAGCCAGTACTCGTCGCCGAAGCCGGCACAGATGCGCGCGACGGCCTCCTGCACGGCTTCCTGCTCCGGGCTCAAGGCGAAATTCATGTCTGGTCTCCTTTGCCTGGCGCGGCAGGCTTCGCTTTCCATGCCGCCCGGCGCGCCGCATCCACGCCCTGGGCTTCCGCCGTGGCGGTGCGGAAGGCGGGGGGCGGGCCGGGCGGGTCCGGCGGCGTGGCCGACCAGCGGCCGAAGGGCGCCGTGGTCCGGAGCCGGGAGCCATCGGGCAACGGCACCTGCCGCCAGAAGCCCGTGGCGCGCAGATGCGGATCCTCCAGCAGGGCCTCGACATCGTTCACTGTGGAGACGGGGATGTCGGCCTCGGAAAGGCTGCGCATCCATTCTCCGGTGTCACGGTGGGACAGGGCTTCCGCCACCAGGCCATAGGCATGATCGATATTCGCCTGCCGCGCCACGTGATCGCGCAGGCGCGGATCGTCCGCGAGTTCCTGCTCCCGCCCCAGCAGAGCGAAGAACCTTCGCCAGTGCGCCTCCGTGTAAAGCAGCACGGCGATCCAGCCGTCCCGCGTGCGATAGGGGCGGCGGTGCGGCGACATGAGCCGGGGATAGTAGGGCCCGCCTTCCGGCGGATCGAAGCTGAGCCCTCCCAGATGGTCGCTGGCGACCAGATCGGCGAAGGTCTCGAACATCGGGACCTCCACCTCTTGCGCCATACCGGTGCGTGTGCGACAGGCAACGGCAGCCACGATGGCGAAGGCGAGATGAGCCCCCACGACCCGGTCGACCAGGGTCATGGGCACATAGGCCGGTGCCCCGCCGGACGCGCGGCCCACCGTCGCCGCCAGGCCACTGGCGGCCTGGATCAGGTCGTCATAGGCCGGGCGCCCGGAACAGGGGCCGCCCGGCCCGTAGCCATAGGCGCTGGCCACGATCAGCCCAGGATTCACGGGGGCCAGGTCGGCCTTGCGCAGACCCAGCCTGGCCGCGGCCTCGGGCCGCATGTTGTGCACCAGCACATCCGCCTCCGCGGCGAGTTGGTGCAGGCGCTGCTGGCCCTCGGCTGATTTCAGGTCCAGGACGAGGCCACGCTTGCTGCGGTTCAGGTGGGCGAAGATCGCGCCGCCCTGGCCGGCCCTGCGCATGATGTCGCCTTCCGGCGGCTCCAGCTTCAGCACATCGGCACCGAGGTCCGCGAGCAGGCGGGTGGCATAGGGTCCCATCACGACCGTGCTGGCATCCAGGACGCGGATGCCCGAAAGTGCCGTCATTGCCGGATCACTCCTTCTCGATCCCGGCGGCTTCGATCAGCTGCCGCCATTGGACGAGCTCGGCCTGGACGAACTGCCCCAGTTCCTGCGGCGTGCCGGAGAAGGCCTCGAAGCCGATATCGGCGAAGCGCCTGCGGACCTCGGGCCGCTCGATCGCGCCACGGATGGCGGCGTTGAGGGTCGCGGTTGCTTCTGGCGGCATCCGCGCCGGGCCGAAGACACCGTTCCAGGAGGTGATGTCGAAATCGGGCAGCCCGGCCTCCGCCATGGAGGGCGTGTCCGGCATCAGGGTGGAACGGGTGCGAGTGCTCATCGCCAGGACGCGGAGCTTGCCGGCCTGGATGTTGGAAAGCCCGGCTGCGATATCCACGAACATGCAGGTGACGCGCCCGGCCATCACATCGGTCATCGCCGGCGGCGTGCTGCGGTAGGGGACGTGCAGCATCTCGACACCGCCCATGCGGGCCATCGTCGCGCCTGCCACGATCCCGGTGCTGTTGCCGCTGGCGTAGGTCACCTCGCCCGGCTTGCGGCGCGCCATGGCGAGGAGTTCCTGCAGGCTGCGGGCCGGGACCTGTTCCCCCACCACCAGCATGAAGGGCAGGTTCCCGACCCGTGCCACCGGCGTGAAATCCGCGACCGGATCATAGTCGATGCGCTTCATCAGCGACGGGTTGGCGGAATGCGTGGTGTTGGTTGTCACGAAGAGGGTCGTGCCGTCCGGCGCGGCCCGTGCGGCGGCCTGCGCGGCGATGCTGCCATTGGCCCCCGCGCGATTGTCCACCACCACGGGCACCCCGAGCGGCTTGGCCAGCAGATCGGCCAGGATGCGCGCGACGGCATCGGTGCCGCTGCCGCCGGCAAAGGGCACCAACAGCGTGACCGTATGTGCCGGGCGCCAGGCCTGTGCCCGCGCCCGCGCCAGGGGAAACGCCGCCCCTGCCGCGCCGAGCAGGGTCCGCCGCGCGATCATGCCCGTGCCTCCACGCGACGGGCGACCCTGGCCGGGTCCTCGCCATAAGGCGGCGAATAGATCACCAGCACATGCACCGGGTCCTGGCTGACCACGGTGAAGACATGTTCCTCGCCTGCCGGGAAGAAGCACATCTCGCCGGGGCCGATCTCGCGGCTCTGGCCAGCGATCTCGACGCGCGCCCGGCCGCGCAGGATGTAGCAGGCCTGCTCCATGCCCGGATGCGCATGGGGCTGGGCGCCGCTCCCCTTCTCGATGACCCCGAGAAGCACCTCCATCAATTCCGCGCCGACCGTTTCCGGCGCGATCAGGCGGCGGTTCACGGTGCCGGTGTGGTTGGCGGGGCTGTAGGCACGCACCTCATCGGGCCGCACGAAATAGTTCCGCGGTGGCGTTCCGGACATCTTTCACTCCCTGGGCGCCCCATTCCTGGGGGCGCCTCTGCGCAGGTAGTTCGGAGCCGCAGGGCCGATAAATCAATTGAAAGTTTATGCGCTGGCTATAATGTTTTTCTATGTCCATCACGCTGAAGGGTCTGCGCGCCTTCACCACCGTGTTGCGCTACGGCAGCTTCACCCGCGCCGCGAGCCTTCTGAACATCACGCAGCCAGCCCTGACGGTGCAGATCCGGCAGCTGGAGGACGCAGTGGGCCTGAAGTTGCTCGATCGTATGCCGCATGGTGCCGAACCCACCGCGGCGGGACGGGAGTTCGCCCGGTCGCTGGAACCACTGCTGCAGGAGCTGGAGCACAGCGTCACGAACCTGCAGGACCTTGCTGCACGCCGGCGTGGCGTGGTGCGCGTTGCCGCCCTGCCCTCGGTCGCCGCCGGCCTGCTTCCTGCGGCCATGGCACGGCTGCATGCTACGCATCCCCAACTCAAGATCCGACTGAGGGAGGCGGTAACGCGGCAGGTCTATGAGCGGGTCCGTTCCGATCAGGTGGATATCGGCATTGCCAGCGATCTCGCACCGGGCGAAGCCTTCTCGACCGAACCGCTGTTCCGCGACCAGATCATTGCCTTGCTGCCGCCGCGCCATCCATTGATGCGGCGCCGCAGCATCACGCTGGCGCATCTGGCGGAGGAACCGCTGCTGCTTCTCGAAACGGACAGCAGCATCCGGCAACTGGTGGATGACGCCTTCGCGCGCATCGGCAAGCTGGTCTCGCCGGCGCAGGAGGCCACCTATTCCAGCACCCTGGTCGGCATGGCGCGGGCGGGGCTGGGCATCGCCCTGCTTCCCTCCACCGCGGCGGAGCTGCGTATGGCACCTGAACTCGCCGCACGGCCGCTGGGGCCGCCGGTTGTCGGACGCGCCGTTATCCTGATCTGGCGGGCCGGGCGCTCGCTTTCCCCTGCCGCGCAGGCCTTCGCCGAGGCATTGCGGGAGGAGGCCGGGCAGTTCGGAGGCACTGTCATGCCGAGGAGCCGTCCGGTGCGTCCGGCATGACGTTCCGTCCCGGCGAACAGCGCAGGCGGAGTGCGCCTCGGCCAGCGTAACGCTCCTCCACAGGGCGACCGTGCCGTCGGTCGATCCGGAATCCTGCATCACCGCATCACCTGAAGCCGGTCTGGGATGCCGGACCGGACGCTCAAGGCTGCCTGGGACAGCGCGGCGGCAGTCATCCGGGCTGCCCCGCCTCACCATTCCGACCACCGCCCGTCAGCTGGCAGCACCCTGCGCATCGGGCCACGGTGCCGTGGCCTCGGCGATGATGCTGGCCAGCCAGTCCGCAAAAACCTGGGTCCTGCGGGGAAGGTGTCGCCGGTGGGGAAACAGCAAGGTCATCGGCATCGGTGCGGCGCGATGGTGTGGAAGCACTTCGACCAGTGCGCCGGTCGCAATCTGGTCACGGACATCATAGGCCGGGATCTGGATAAGGCCCAGTCCGGCCAGGCAGCAGGCAATGTAGGCCTCGGCACTGTTGACGGTGACACGTCCCGTGACCGTGCGAAAACATGCCTGCTGATGCTCGATCCACTCGAATGTTTCGACCCGGTCCGTCGATGGTGATGCGTAGAGAACCATGTGGTGGCGATCGAGATCGGCAGGCTCCCTCGGGATGCCGTGGCGCGCCAGATAGGAGGGGCTGGCCACGTTGATCAGTGGCAACTCGCCCAGCGAACGGGCGATCATTCCTGAATCGGCCAGTGGTCCGACGCGCAGCACACAGTCGGCGGCTTCCTCCAGCAGGTTGATCGCACGGTCCGAGACACCGAGCATGACGTCGATGTTGGGATAGTGATCGAGAAACTCGGGCAAGCGCGGGGCGACGATCAGCCGGCCAATCCGGCCCGGCAGGTCGACGCGCAACTTGCCATGAGGGTCACCGCTGGGCCGGAACAGCGTTTCCGCTTCCTCCACCTCCTCCAGCACACGGCGGCAGCGCTCGTGAAAGGCGATGCCTTCCTGCGTGGTCGTCACTTTTCTGGTCGTGCGGTGGAGCAACCTAGCTCCGACCCGTGCCTCCAGTTCCTGGATGGCGATGGACACTGATGAGCGGGAGATGCCCACGACATCGGCGGCCCGTGAGAAGCTGCCGCAGTCAACGACCTGGACGAAGATGCGGAAGAGTTCGATGCGATCCATAGGTCATTGTTTATGAAATCGAACATATGATGTCATGGCTTGCGTATTTATCCCGATTCATGGAACTATAAAAGTTACCCTGTCTTTTGACCTGATGGGGCATACGATGGCCGATCACAGCCACAGCATCTCCGGCAAAGTCGTCCTGATAGCAGGCGGTGCGAAGAACCTGGGTGGCCTGCTGGCCCGCGACCTCGCCGCCCATGGTGCCAGGGCGGTCGCGATCCACTACAACAGCAACTCGGCGAAAGCCGAAGCCGAGCAGACCGTCGCGGCGATCCAGAGGACGGGCGCCAGGGCTTTCTCGTTCCAGGCGGACCTCACCACGGCAGGGGCGATGGAGAAGCTGTTCACGGATGCCAAGGCCGCAATGGGCAGCATCGACATCGCGGTGAACACGGTCGGCAAGGTGCTCAAGAAGCCGATGAGCGAGATCAGCGAAGCCGAGTTCGACGAGATGAGCGCGGTCAACTCGAAGGCCGCCTTCTTCTTCCTGAAGGAAGCCGGTAAGGCCGTCAGCGACAATGGCAAGATATGCACGCTGGTGACGTCGTTGCTGGGCGCCTACACGCCCTTCTACGCCGCCTATGCCGGCACCAAGGCGCCCGTCGAGCATTACACGCGCGCGGCGTCCAAGGAGCTTGGCGGGCGCGGCATCTCGGTCACCGCCATCGGCCCCGGCCCGATGGATACGCCCTTCTTCTATCCGGCCGAAGGCGCCGACGCGGTCGCCTACCACAAGTCCGCGGCAGCGCTGTCGCCTTCATCGAAGACCGGCCTGACCGATATCGAGGACATCGTCCCTTGGATCCGCTTTCTCGTCTCCGAAGGGTGGTGGATGACCGGTCAGACGATCCTCGTGAACGGCGGGTATACGACGAAGTAGCAGGGCAGTCCGTCCACGGGGCCGGCATAACTCTGGCTTGATGCCAGCTTTCGAGGACGGGTGTCGCCGACGATCATGGCCATGGCTGGGGAGACAGCGTGTTGGCAGGGGTATGCTCAGGCTCGCCTGCCAATCCGACGTTGAACAAACCCTGATATCCACTCATAACTACATTAAAAAACGGACCGGAGAACAGGCCCCATGCCGCGTATCCTGCTTCCTCTCGTTGTGCTGCTTCCGCTTGCCGGTTGTGGCCTGGACGCGGCACTGGACCGTATGGTTCAAGCCGACGATCAGAAGGTTTGCGACGGCTTCGGTTTCCAGAGAGGGACGGACGCCTATGCAAACTGCATGATGCAGCAGGCCGCACAGCGCGAGGAAGAAACCCAGCGGGGGATGGACCGCAGCCAGCTTGAGGCCGCCGCGAAGAAGCTTCGTGACAAGCACTGACACAATGCTGTAGCGCGGCTGTCATGATCCGACTGGCTTTCCTGTTGCTCGGGGCGCAGGCCCTGCGCCGTCAGTGGGCCCTGCTTGCCGCCGCCGGTGCCGCCTGGATGGTACTCGGCGTACTGATCCTGATCGACCTATCCGATGGCCACTTGGTCGTGCTCACCGACACGTTCGGCATCCTCGTGGGCATCAAGGGCTTCGTAGAAGCCTGCAGCGCCCTCGTTCTGGGCCTGCGCCGCAACTGGCTGCTGCTGTTGCGTGGCCTCGGGCTGATGCTGACCGGCTTCCTCGTCGCCGATATTCCCTGGGACAACAACATCGGCAGTACGCTCCTCTTCGGCACTGCCTTCCTGCTCGATGGCCTGTTCCGCATCGCCTCGGCCTTCTACGTCCATGCCACCACCCGCTGGCGTCTCGGCATCCTCGCTGGCCTTGCCGAGATCGGCCTCAGCGTCCTGGTCTTTACCGACTGGCCTGTTCCGCATCGCCTGACGGTTCCCTTCTGCCTGGCCTTGCTGCTGCTCAGCTCAGGCTGGTCGCTGCTGGTGATGGGTCTTCAACTCCGCCGTCTGTCGCCCACCGCCTCGGTCACTGCCCTGCCGCTCTACGCTGCCCGCAACTGGCATGCACGCGGCCCGGTGCGCCCGGAGGAGACGGAGCCGGTCTCCGCACCGCCCGATGCTCTCCTGCGCGTCCATGCCTGGACACCGCTGGGCTCGGCCGAGCAGCCCCGCCGCCGGCCTGTGCTGGATCGCTACATCGCCGCCGTGGACCGGAAAGGAGTGGTTTCCACCGGCCACATGGCCTTGGAACTGCCGCCCGATCTCTACATCAGCCATTATCCGGCGGTGGAGATCGATCGCGATCCCGCCCACTTCCTTCGCGCCTTCAACGCTGGCCCGCATAACGACGTACCCGGCCGCTTCCTCCCCTCTCATGCGGAGGAGGTGGCCGGCTGGTGTCCGCCGGATAGCGGCGTGACCTTCCATCGCTTCAACGCCCCCGCGCTCCGCGCCTTCTGGGCCGTCTATGCCCGGGACAATACCTACAACCTGACCGCCCGGAACTGCTCTTCCGCGGTGGTCCTGGCCCTTGATGCCGCGATGGAGGGGGCCCTGGCCGGGCGCAATCCCTGGCTCCGCCTCGCCCGCCTGCTGGCCGACCCCAACTTCTGGATGATGCGCCTGGTCCGTGGCCGGGCCGAGCTGATGACCTGGACGCCCGGCCTCGCGCTCGACTACGCCCGCCTTCTGCAACGGGTTGCCGAGGACGGCGACCAGCGCTGGCGGCACCGCCTGCTGGGGGCACTGCGGGCCCATCGCCGGTTCGCCTCGCGCCGCAAGACCTTGAGCGGCGTCACCTCGGGCTTCGGCGCAGATGAGCGTAACAGTGGCGGCGCATGAGCAAGGCTTCCGACCTCAGGCCGCCCGGCGCCACCCCGGCCGTGGGCAGTGAAGCGCAAGGCACCGCCGCGGCTCAGGCCACGGTGATCCTGACCGCCACCATCTTCGGCCTGACCTATGGGCTCAGTGCTCCCCTCATCGCCCTGAACCTTGCAGCCGACGGCTTTGACGAGACGGCGATCGGCCTCAACGCGGCCATGCATGCACTCGGCGTGCTGCTGATCGCACCCCTGTTGCCCCGCCTGGCCTTCCGCCTCGGCCCGCGCCGCCTGGCTCTCTGCGCGCTGATGGCCTCCGCCGCCCTCCTGGCCCTCTTTCCCGCCATGCCCACCCCCTGGCTCTGGTTCCCGCTGCGCCTGCTGCTCGGAATGGCTTCCGAGTCCCTTTTCGTGGTGTCGGAAACCTGGCTGAACACGCTGACGGCGGAAGCCACCCGCGCCCGCACCATGGCCACCTACACCGCAGCCCTGTCTTCCGGCTTTGCCCTTGGTCCGCTTCTGCTGGTGGCCATGGGCAGCACCGGTCCCGCTTCATTCCTGGTCGGCGCCCTGCTGGCGCTGGCCGCCTTCATGGTGGTCTTGCTGGGCCGCGCCGCTTCCCCGCCCCTGGAACCTTCCGGGCGCTCCACTCCGGTGCGCTTTCTTCTCATGGCTCCGGTCGCGGTTGCCGCCACCGCCCTGAACGCCGCGTTGGAAACCGCCGGGCTCAGCCTGCTTGCTCTCTATGCCATGCGCCTCGGATGGGCCGAGATCCCCGCTACCCTGTTGATCTCCACGCTTCTGATCGGTGCCATCCTGCTGCAGCTTCCGATCGGCTGGCTGGGTGACCGCATGGACCGCCGCCGTCTCATGCTCATCCTCTCCGTGGCCTCCGTCCTGGGGGCCCTCGTGTGGCCGCTGGTGCTGGACCATGGCTGGCTTGCCTATCCGCTGCTGTTCCTCTGGGGCGGCGTCTTCGTCGGCCTCTACACCTTGGCCATCACCATCGTCGGCAGCCGCTTCTCAGGCGGAGACCTCGTCGGCATCTACGCCGTGATGTCGGTCGCCTGGGGCTTCGGTGCCCTGGCCGGTCCGCCCCTGGGCGGCTTCGCCATGGGCCTTACCCTCCATGGCCTTCCCATCTTCGCCGCCCTCGCCTGCTTTGCCTTCGTGCTTGTCCTGTTGCGCCGGGAACGCGGGCATCCAGCTTCGCGCCCTTCAAGGCGCGCCTGACCAGGCTCCTCGGGGGAAAGCCGCCCGGAAGGTCTCGGCTTCCGATAGGCCAATGAGCAGGGCCACGACTTCGCGGTACCCTTCGGCATTGCAGGTCCGGCGATTGTCGCCGTGACCGAGATGGCAGGGCATCAGACCCCGAAGGCGATGCCTTCCCGCCGGTAGATGTCCTTCACCAGTTGCAGCAGCAGGGCGATCTCCGGCGAGCGGTCGCCTTTGCGCGTGCTCATGATCACCGGCGATACCGCCTTCTCCTTGATCGGGCGATAGGCGACATTGTCGCGCCGCAGCGTCTCGACCGAGGCTGGGACGAGGCAGATGCCACTTTCCGCCGCGACCAGGCCCAGCGCCGTCTGCAACTCCCGCATCTCGTGCACCACGGCGGGGCGCAATCCATGGTCGCGGAACAGCGCCAGGACTTGGTCGGCGAAGCTGGGCCGGGGCGTCTTCGGATAGACGATCAGCGGCGCCTCTGCCAGTTCTGCCAGGCGTAGTGGCCGATCGTGCAGGCTCAGCGGATGGCGCAGCGGTACCGCGGCCACGAGGCGCTCGTTGCGCAGGATCGTACGTTCCACGGCGGGTTCGTCGAAGGGGATGCGCCCGTAGCCGACATCGATGCGTCCGTCCTTCAGGGCGGCGATCTGGTCCAGCGTGTTGAGCTCCAGCAGTGTGAGTTCCACCTGCGGACGCGCGGCACGATAGGCGCGGATCATCTCGGGCAGGCGGCCATAGAGGGTGGAAGCCACGAAGCCGATGCCGAGGCGCAGCTTCTCGGCCTCATGCAGGCGGCGGCTGATCGCCTTCATCTCGTCCACGCCCTCGAGCACCTGCACCGCCTGCCCGAAGAGCAGCCGCCCCGCATCGGTGAGGCGGACCGGCCGCGTGCCGCGCTCGAACAGCACCACGCCCAGCTCTTCCTCCAGCTGCTGGATCTGTCGGCTCAGCGGCGGCTGCGCGATGTGCAGCAGTTCCGCCGCGCGGGTGAAGTTCTGGAATTGACCCGATCTCGTGGACGGTTTTCAGGCTTGGGGGCTACGTGTCGACGTCAGCCTCCTGCATGAGGGCTTCGTAGGTCATGGGAGAGCGGTAGCCCAGGGCCGAGTGCAGCCTGACGGGA
>NZ_BDLP01000066.1:0-16591 GCF_001950415.1 Roseomonas sp. TAS13 | reverse complement strand
TGCCCGGCCGGGGATTCTCGGCGCATGGCCTGACCAATCCGCCCTACTGGACGGGCGGCACCGCCTCGCCCGATCCGCGCCGGGCGGCGGCGATGCACGAGGCGGAGCCGGTGCCGCTGCCTCTCTTGGCGAAGGTCCTGGCCCGGGGCATCCGCCCGGGCGGGTCCGCGACGCTGATCCTGCCCGCGCATCGGCATGGCGAGGGCTGGGCGGCCTTGCGCGGGGCCGGCTTCGGGGCCGTCTCGCTCTTCCCGCTCTGGCCGAGGGCCGGGCGGGAGGCGAAGCGGGTCATGTTGCAGGGCTGGCTGGCGCGGCGGGGGCCGGACCGGGTTCTGCCCGGGCTGGTGCTGCATGAGGGCCCGGGCTGGTCCGCCGGGGCGGAGGCCGTGCTGCGGCAGGGGGCCGCCCTGCCCGGCTGAGCGGCGCGGCCGCCCCTCGCTTCAGCCCTGCGCTTCCGGATGGCGCAGCAGCCAGAGCCGCTCATGCGCCGCCACGAGGCTTTCCATGTTCTTGCGCCGGTTGACGTCCGGATGCACCGGCTTGCGGGTCAGCATGACCTCGAGAAGCCGCAGGAGATCCTCCGCGACCTCGAAATCCTCCTGGTCGCAGGCATGGTGGAAAGCAATCAGGATCTTGTCCGAGAGGCGCCGCGTCTGCCGCGGGGCCGAGCCTGGACGCGTGCCCGGCTTTGTCGTCTCGCTGCTATCGTTATCAGCCATGTCGAGGCCGGCACCCCACGCTATGATCGGATGGATTGACGTCATTTCGTCAAATACACGCAGTCCAATTTATCCGGTGCCAGCGTGCCACGAAACCCCGTCACTGTACCGTCATTTTCGACCGAAGAAACACAAATTTGAGACACCGCCCGTCATCCTGGGCAGTGCCTCCCCTGCTTTCTCCGATTTCACTCAGTGCCGGGAGCGTTCCGAGACAGAAACATCCTTGGATTCCGCGGCGGAGGCGTTGAACACGCTGTCCTCGAAAGCCTCTTCCCAACTTCCGGTTGTGGAAGCCTTGGAATACTCCGTGGCACGGTTCTCGAAGAAATTCGTGTGCTCGATGGCATTCAGCATCTCGTCGAGCCAGGGCAGCGGGTTGCGCTCGATCCGGTAGACCGGTTCCAGGCCGAGCTGCTGCAGCCGGCGGTCGGCGATGAAGCGGATGTACTGCTTCACCTCCGGCGCGGTCAGTCCCTGCACGTCGCCCAACTCGAAGGCGAGGTCGATGAAGGCGTCCTCGTGTTCCACGATCGTCTCGCAGATCTGCGTGATCTCGCGGCGCAGGGCCTCCGTCCAGATCTCCGGATTCTCCTGCACGAAGGTGTGGAAGAGCTTGATCACGGACAGGCAGTGCAGCGTCTCGTCGCGCACCGACCAGGTGACGATCTGTCCCATCCCCTTCATCTTGTTGAAGCGAGGGAAGTTCAGCAGGATCGCGAAGGAGGCGAAGAGCTGGAGCCCCTCGGTGAAGGCGCCGAAGGCGGCCAGCGTCTTGGCGATCTCGGTCTTCGAATCGACCGAGAAGCCCTGCATGTAGTCGTACTTGTCCTTCATCTCCTTGTACTTGAGGAAGGCCTGGTACTCGGTTTCGGGCATCCCGATGGTGTCGAGGAGATGGCTGTAGGCCGCGATATGCACCGTCTCGATGTTCGAGAAGGCCGACAGCATCATGAGCACCTCCGTCGGCTTGAACACCTGGGAGTAGTGCTTCATGTAGCAGTTGTTCACCTCCACGTCCGACTGCGTGAAGAAGCGGAAGATCTGCGTCACGAGGTTGCGCTCCACCTCGGACAGGTTCTTCTGCCAGTCCTTCACGTCATCGGCCATCGGCACCTCTTCCGGCAGCCAGTGGACGCGCTGCTGCGTCAGCCAGGCGTCATAGGCCCAGGGATAGCGGAAGGGCTTGTAGACCGGATTGGCGGTCAGCAGGTCGAAATGCGGCGGCATCTCGTCGGAGGGGTTGTGGCCATCGGGCATGGGGCGTCTCGCTGCGTTTTCAGTCTGTCTCGTTGGCGGCGCGAGGAAGGGGGCCGGTGGGGCGGCCTCCATGCCGGGGCGCTGGCCCCCGCCACCTTCCGCCGGGGGAGCCCCCGCCGCGCCGGACCCGGCTCCGCCTACTGGCAGGCCAAGCATTCCTCGTAGTTGGTGGTCCCGCCAGCCGCCTGCTGCGCCACCAGCGGCAGCGGGATCTGCGCCCCCTCCGCCACGGCGGCCAGGCCCAGCGAGGGCTGCACCGCCACCTTCTCGCTGATCGTGTCGGCGCGCTGGATGGAGAGCGAGCGGCAGTAGTAGAGCGACTTCATCCCCTTCTTCCAGGCCTGGAAGTGGATCTGGTGCAGGTCGCGCTTGTGCACGTTCGCCGGCAGGAAGATGTTCACCGACTGCGCCTGGCAGATATAGGGCGTACGATCGGCGGCGTGCTCGATCACCCAGCGCTGGTCCAGCTCGAAGGCGGTCTTGAACACGGCCTTCTCCTGATCGTCCAGGAAGTCCAGGTGCTGCACCGAGCCCTTGCTGACGGTGATGCTGGTCCAGGTGTCGTCGTCGTCGCGGCCGTGCTTCGCCAGCACCTTCTTCAGATGCGGGTTGCGCACGATGAAGGAGCCGGAAAGCGTCTTGTGGTTGTACACATTGGCCGCGATGGGCTCGATGCCGGCCGAGGCGCCGCCGCAGATGACGCTGATCGAGGCCGTGGGCGCGATCGCCATCTTGTTCGAGAAACGCTCGTTGAAGCCGTACTCCGCCGCATCCGGGCAGGGGCCGCGCTCATTGGCGAGCCTGATGCTGGCGGCATCGGCCTGGGCGCGGATATGCTTGAACATCCGCTTGTTCCAGACCTTGGCCACCACGCTCTCGAAGGGAACGTTCTGCGCCTGCAGGAAGGAGTGGAATCCCATCACGCCGAGACCCACCGAGCGCTCGCGCATGGCGCTGTAGCGCGCGCGGGCCATGCTGTCGGGCGCCGTGTCGATGAAGCTCTGCAGCACGTTGTCGAGGAAGCGCATCACGTCCTCGATGAAGGTCGGATGGTCCTTCCACTCGAACCAGGTCTCGAAGTTCAGCGAGGAAAGGCAGCACACGGCGGTGCGCTGCTGCCCGTGCTGGTCGCGGCCCGTGGGCAGCGTGATCTCGGAGCAGAGGTTGGAGGTCTTCACCTCCAGCCCGGCCAGCTTGTGGTATTCGGGGCGCGCGTTGTTCACCGCGTCGCTGTAGATGATGTAGGGCTCGCCCTGCTCGATGCGCGCCAGCAGGATGCGGATCCAGAGGCCGCGCGCGGAGATCTTGCGGATGACCGCGCCGTCCTTGGGGCTGGTCAGCGCCCATTCCTCGTCGGCCTCCACCGCGCGCATGAAGGCGTCGGGGATCAGGACGCCGTGGTGGAGGTTCAGCGCCTTGCGGTTCGGGTCGCCGCCGGTGGGGCGGCGGATGTCGATGAACTCCTCGATCTCGGGATGCGAGACCGGCAGGTAGACGGCGGCCGAGCCGCGCCGCAGCGATCCCTGGGAGATCGCGAGCGTCAGGCTGTCCATCACGCGGATGAAGGGCACGATGCCGGAGGTCTTGCCATTCTGGCCGACCTTCTCGCCGATCGAGCGCAGGTTGCCCCAGTAGGAGCCGATGCCGCCGCCCTTGGAGGCGAGCCAGACATTCTCGTTCCACAGGCCCAGGATGCCGTCCAGGCTGTCATCCGCCTCGTTCAGGAAGCAGGAGATCGGCAGGCCGCGCGTGGTGCCGCCATTGGACAGCACCGGCGTCGCCGGCATGAACCAGAGTCTGGAGATGTAGTCGTAGATCCGCTGCGCATGCGCGGCGTCGTCGCCATAGGCCGATGCGACGCGGGCGAAGAGGTCCTGGTAGGATTCGCCGGGAAGCAGGTAGCGGTCGTCGAGCGTGGCCTTGCCGAAGTCGGTCAGCAGCGCGTCGCGGCTCCGGTCGATGGTGACCTGGCCATGCCCCTCAAGCTGAACGGCGTCGAACATGGCGGTCCTCTCCTTAGGCGGGTCCGGGGGCGGTGAAACACGGAAACGGAATCCGACGCGGGAGTCGGGGCGGGATTCTTAACACCACATCTGGTGGGGTTCCAGGGAAAGGCCGCTAGACGTTGTGGCTGGAGACCGGCAGGGCGGATTGCGCGAAACACCGCGGCAATCCTTGCTTTTCCCCCTCGCAAGGTGCCGCGGGGCGGATGATGGCGCCGTCCTTATCCCCCTTTTCCCCGTTTTCCACAGGCGATACGGAGACCACGGGAGGCACCGACCTCAAAGCTTCACTGGCTACCTCACCTTCCGGTGACTAGCGGAACGCTCCCCGTAGCCCGTGGAATCCAAGCCGTCACCATGCCCAGCAAGCCTGTCGAGAACCTGTCGCCCGTGCCGGCGGAACGGCGCGCAGAATTCGCCGCCCTGCCGCCCCTGCGGGAGGCGCATGGCGGGGCCATGGCCTCGGTGGCCGCCTTCGGCGAGATCGAATCCGCCGCCGCGCCGGCCGGGGTGGAGAAGAGCCTGCTGCGCGTGGCGGCCTGGAACCTGGAGCGCTGCCTCTATCCCGATGCGGCCGCGCGCCTGCTGCGGCAGCAGGGGGTGGACCTGGTCCTGCTCTCCGAGATGGATTCCGGCATGCTGCGCACGGGGCAGCGCCACACCACACGCGACCTCGCCGGCTTCCTCGGCCATGGCCATGCCTATGCGCTGGAGTTCCTGGAGTTGGCACCCATGCCGGCACCGGTCGCCTACGACGACCCCGCGACCGATAACAGGCTGGGCTTCCACGGCAACGGCTTCACCAGCGCCCTGCCCTTCCGCGACCCGGTGGTGATCCGGCTGGACGAGGTCGCGGACTGGTTCATCGACCCGCCCGGCGGGCAGAAGCGCATCGGCACGCGCATGGCAGTGGCGGCCACCTTCCGCTGCGGCGACCGGGAATTCGTCGGCTGCTCGGTGCATCTGGAAAGCCGCGCCGACTTCGCCGGCCGCGCCCGGCAGATGCGCGGGCTGCTGGATGCGCTGGATGCCTATGCCGACTCATTGCCGGTGCTGATCGGCGGCGACCTCAACACGAAAGTGGCGCCGGGCGGCCATGACAATCCGGAGGAGATGCTTTTCGGCGAAGCGGCGGCGCGGGGCTATGACTGGTCCGGCTGCAACCTCGCCGGCGTCACCACCCGCCGCAGCACCTGGAGCAGCGGCCTGAACCCGCGTCAGCTCGACTGGTTCTGCACGCGCGGCCTGGTGGCCGAGGTACCCGCGGTGATGCCCTCGGTGGACGAGGTCGGAAAGGTCCTTTCCGACCATGATGCGATCCTGCTGACGCTGCGCCTCTGACGACGCGCGGCCGGGAGGGACGCGGCCTCCCTCCCGGCCGTCATGTTCAGCGCATCGGCGGCGGGTATTGCAGCCCGCCCTTGTTCCACAGGTTGTTCAGCCCACGCTGCACGCCCATCGGGGTGATGTTGCGGTCCCAGACCTCGGCGTAGTTGCCGACCTGCTTGACCACCTGCACGGCCCAGTCCGCCGGCACGCCGAGCATCTTGCCCAGGTCGCCGCTCTTGCCCATGAAGCGCTGGACCTCGGGGTTGTTGTTGTCCACGAAGCTCTCGACGTTCTTCGAGTTCATGCCCAGCTCCTCGGCGGTAAGCTGGGCGTAGTGCGTCCATTTCACGATGTCGAAGAACTTCCAGTCGCCCTTGCGGACCATGGAGCCGAGCGGCTCCTTCGAGATGATCTCCGGCAGGATGGTGTACTCGCCGGCATTGGCACCCTGGCTGAAGCGGAAGGAGGCGAGCGAGGAGGCATCGGTGGTGAAGGCATCGCAACGGCCGCTGATGAAGGCGCTGCGGATCTCCTCGATGCTCTCGATCACCACCGGGGTGAACTTCATGTTGTTCGAGCGGAAGTAGTCGGTGAGGTTCAGCTCGGTGGTCGATCCCGGCTGCACGCAGACGGAGGCCCCGTCGAGCTCCTTCACCGACTTCACGCCGGAGGCCGTCTTCACCGCGAAGCCGGTGCCGTCATAGAAGTTCACCGCGGCGAATTCGAGGCCCAGCGCCGCCTCGCGCCCCAGCGTCCAGGTGGTGGAGCGCACCAGCATGTCCACCTCGCCCGATTGCAGGGCGGTGAAGCGGTTGGTGGCGGTGGTGTTGACGAAGCGGACCTTGTTCGCATCGCCCAGGATGGCCGTGGCGACGGCGCGGCAGGTATCGGAATCGATGCCCTTCATCACGCCCTGGCTGTCGGGCAGGCTGAAGCCGACATTGTTGCCGGCGACGCCGCAGAGCAGGTAGCCGCGCTCCTTGATCGCCCCCATCGTGTCGGCGGCGGGCTGGGCCGAAGCCTGGTGCGCGGCTGGAAACGCGGAGATGGCGACGGCCAGGGCGGCCGCCGCGACGCTCGTCATGCGCATCGTGTCTTACCCTTCCCAGGGGCCTCCGTTCCGTTGGAGGCCGATGGGTCGAGCGTCGCCGTGCTACCGCCCGCCAAACAAGCGGTGGTTTACTCCCATTCAATTGTATTTGGCCCAGGTAGATCATTGATCTAGCTTGGTTTTTTCTTGTTTGGTACGCCAAAAGCCGACCTGCGGGTCGTCAAAAACTTATGGTGTTGATTTTAAAGGGAGATTTCCGCAAAAAATATTTTGCGTGGCTCCAGCATCTATCGGGATCAATCGCTCTTTAGAGCCGAATTTTTCGGCCAGCACGGGCCTTGCCGCCAACCCCGAAAAGTACCGTCATCGATTAGCAGATTGGAAAGCGAAAATCCAGGCCGCGCCCGAGAATGGGTTGTACCTCCAGAGCCCACCCCTTGCATGTCAGAAAAAGAGACCTTATTTTCTGACGCATGAAGATGATCGCCACCTCCGTTCCCGACCGGGTGATGAAACGTGTCCGAGCCAGCGGACGCGGCAGCGTCTTCACGCCCAGCGACTTTCTCATCGTTGCCGCCCGCTCATCCGTCGATCAGGCCCTCTCACGATTGGTGAAGGGCGGACAACTCCGCCGGCTTGCGCGTGGGCTCTACGACTTCCCGAAGCTGCATCCGAAGCTCGGGCCGCTGTCGCCCGCTCCGGACGATGTCGCCCACGCTCTTGCCCGGGAGACCGGCTCGCAGGTGCAGATTGCTGGCGCTCGGGCAGCGAACGCGCTTGGCCTCTCGACGCAGGTTCCCGCCCAGAGCACCTATCTCACCAACGGTCCGTCACGACGCGTCGTGCTGGGAAAGCGTGTCGTCGATCTTCGCCACGCCTCGCCCAAACATCTTATCGCGCCGGGCAGTCCTGCCGGTACGGTGGTTCAGGCGCTTCGCCATGTCGGCCCCGTGCGGGCGGCTGACGTCGTACAGGTCGCGGCGCGCCGGCTTTCGGCCAACGACAAGAAGACACTGGCCTCAACCGCCGTTCAAGCGCCTGCATGGATGCGGCCGACGCTCGTTTCGATCGCCAACGCAGCGGTGGCCGATATCGATGGATAAGGTCGCCCGTCTTCCCGTCGACGATCGAGCAGCTCTCTTCGGAGAGACCGGCGCCGGCCGGGGCGTCGCCGACACGATCATCGAAAAGGACTTCTGGGTTTGTTGGAGCTTGAGGCGCCTGTTCGGTTTGCCGAAGGGCACTACGGCAACCCTTGTCTTCAAGGGCGGCACCTCGCTTTCCAAAGCGTTCGGCGCCATCCGCCGGTTCTCCGAGGACATCGACCCATCATTCGATCGGGCAGAACTAGGATACACCGGCGATCGAGATCCCGAGAAGGAGGGGATCAGCAGGAAGCAAGCAGCCCGGCTTATCGAGGATCTGGTCGGCGACGTTGAGCGGCACATTGCCGAGAAACTCCTCCCGGCGCTTCGCGCCGCGATCGTTGAACAGCTCGGCGAGCCGGCCAACGGCGAGTGGTCGCTGGAGATCGACGCCGGCGACGCCCAGACCGTCAATTTCCATTACCCGACAGCCCTGCCAGCCGCTGAATATGAGGGCATGGCCTACATCACTCCACGCGTGAAACTCGAACTCCGTGC
Organism: Roseomonas sp. TAS13; assembly: GCF_001950415.1. Taxonomy (NCBI): domain Bacteria; kingdom Pseudomonadati; phylum Pseudomonadota; class Alphaproteobacteria; order Acetobacterales; family Roseomonadaceae; genus Roseomonas; species Roseomonas sp. TAS13. The sequence goes on along the minus strand of NZ_BDLP01000066.1, from coordinate 8,586 downwards.
GCGCGGCGATCCCTGGCCGACTGAAGAGAAAGTCATCCGCCCCTATGCGGCCGACGACTATCCCGACTTTTTCGCCGAACCCGACACCAGCGTGACCGTGCTGTCAGCTCGGCGCACCTTCTGGGAGAAGGCGACCGCGCTCCACGCGGAGGCGCATCGCTCTGCAGAATCCCCGACGCCGCAATATTTCTCGCGGCACTATTACGACCTCTCCATGCTCCTCGACACGGACAAGGGGCGAGCAGCTGTTGCCGATCTCGATCTGCTGGCGCAGGTCGCACAGCACAAAACCACCTTCTTCCGCTCGGGCTGGGCAAGCTATGAAACGGCTCGACCAGGCACGCTCCGGCTGATGCCGGACGAGGCGCGGGTTAAAGACTTACGGGCCGATTATCGGGCGATGGCGCCGATGATGTTTGACCAGACACCGCCGTCATTCGACGACATACTTGCAAAAATTGCCGCGCTTCAAGAAACGATCAACAGCTAACTCAAGGCTGTTCGCTCAGGGGAAAGGTTATCAGTTCGATTCGATCCATAGATCTGCGCCTTATTGACGACCTCGTCGACTTCGTCCGAGGCTCTGGCTTCGTGCTGGATTTTTCCGATCCCAGCTTCGCGGACTTCTTTGCATCCGAGCTCAAGATCAACATCGACGATCCGAAATACGCGGTAAACGGCAAATCAAAGGGCAAGCGCCTGCGCTATTTCTTGCAGAGTTGCGACGATTCGACCGCCGTTCGCGCCCTGACGGCGCTCTGGGAACATCGCAGCGAATATCTCGCCCGCTCCGGTGCCACCGACCCCGTCGCCAATGCCGAGACGCGCTATCAGGGACTGATCAACCGCCTCTCTGGCGGCGTCTCGCCCCAACGCGCCGCAACGAACCCGCAGCCAGCCGCTGTCGATCGACAGGCGATCAACAAGATCAAGGCGGATCTGCTTCAGGTCACCGCGCTCGCGCCACATGCGCGTGGCTACGCATTCGAGGCATTTCTCAAAGGCCTGTTCGACGCCTTCGGCCTTGCCGCCCAGGAGCCCTTTCGCCTGCGCGGCGAGCAGATCGACGGCAGCTTCCAGCTCGGAAGCGAGATCTATCTCCTTGAGGCCAAATGGCACGGCCAGCCGATCGGCGTGGCCGAGCTGCACACCTTCCACGGCAAGATCGAACAGAAGGCCGCATGGACCCGCGGTCTGTTCGTGAGCAATAGCGGTTTCACCAATGATGGCCTTGCCGCCTTCGGACGCGGCAAGCGCGTCATCTGTATGGACGGGCTCGACCTCTACGAGATGCTCGATCGCGAGATACCCCTCAACCATGTTCTGGAACGCAAGGTGCGCAGAGCAGCCGAAACCGGCATGCCCTTCCTTCGTGTTCGCGACCTCTTCCCGGCCTGAGGAGGAGGCGCATGGTACAATTCAACGATTGGTGCGACGCCGCGGACACGCCGCTCGGCAATCATCATGTCCGGGTCATGACCGGCCGTCCGGCGGATGCTCCGACCGGCATCCAGGTGACGGCTACCGCCGTGCCCACTCACTACGCCGCTGAAGAACGGATCGCGAGAGCGCTGGCACGATTGGGCAAAGCCGGGGCGGCAAAGATGATCACCGACCTCCTGCCGCAGACTCCTCAGATACGGTCTGGTGACCTCGGCGAGATTTACGCCACCGAATGGATCAACGCGCACAGCGGCTATCGCGCGCCCATCAAACGGCTACGTTGGGGAGATCACCGCGACATGGCGATGCGCGGCGATGACGTCATCGGGATGATCCTCGACCCGGCGACACAACGCCTTCGCTTCCTCAAAACGGAAGCGAAGAGCCGCGCCGCGCTTCGCACCAAGACACTTGAAGAGGCGCGTACAGGCCTCGACAAGGATGGCGGCCTGCCATCGTCGCATTCTCTATCCTACATCTCGGCCAGACTGATGGAACTGGGCACGGATATGCCGCTCGTCGACGCGATCGACGATGCCCTTTATCGGCACGGCATTCCACCCGAGAGCGTCAAGCATCTCCTCTTCACCTTCTCAGGAAACTCCCCGCAGGCACTGCTGACACAGGCTCTGCAGGCCTATCCCGGTCCGATCGGACAATGGGGCATCGGCCTACACGTAGACGGCCATGCCGCCTTCGTCGGGGCCGTCTACGCTCAGGTCATCGCCAATGCCAACCAACCCTGAAGCGATCATCGCCGCCATCACGGACGCGGCGACGGCTGGCTTTCGCGGCAGACTTATCGCGCGGGGCCAAGCGCGCGCCATGATCTGGCGTGACGGTGTTTTACCTCCTGACGCCCCCGCCTTCTCGCCCCAGCTCAGCTTCGATCTCCATAGTTACGCCTATGGCTTGCTTGGGCTGGGGCTACGCCTCCTCGAACTTGGCGGCGATCCAAACCAGGCACGTATCGCATTCGAGCAGGCGGCAACCGCGCTCGAAGCAGTTATCGCCAAAGGCAATCGGGCCGAGGCGGATCGCGACTTCCATTTCGCCATGGCGGCCGCAAGCTATCACCTCGCGCATCTATCAGCTCGAGCCTATTCACTCCTCGCGGTCGTCGCGGCCGAGGAGAATTTTTCCCCGACCGAGCAGGTACTCGCGCTGTTGATGCGCCGAGACATCACCGAGCTAAGGGCACGAGTGTACGCCTTCCGTCTGGACGGCCGAGGCTCTGACGCAACCATTGCCGCGCTCTTTCAGCAGCGCCTCGCCGAGCCGGCCGCCGATGCGGAGGACCGTGATGGTCAGGACTTTCTCTTCGAAGGCCTGGATCTGGCGCTGACGGACACCTTTTACGGCGCCTTCGCGATGTTCCTTCTGGCGCTGGATCGCGGCGAGCGTGCGCTTCTTGACAGGGCGATCGCCCAGCTTCGCGAAAGTCTCGACATCTGCGCGGAATTGAACCTTCTGCCACAATGGTGGGCGCATCGGGTCGCCATTCATCTGCTTTCCGATCTCTGGTCGAACACCTTCCACGAAAAGGTTCCGCTGCTCCCCGCCGGCGGAGCTGCAGCTTCATGGCCGAGCCTTCGCGAGCTCTTCATCGCCTTGCTCGCTCGCCGCCCGAGGGCCGAGATCGACCTCTGGCCTTCGCAGACCGAGGCGGCGTCGCGTGCTGTCGATCAGACCGACAATCTCGTCGTCTCGCTGCCGACCAGCGCCGGCAAGACCCGCATCGCCGAATTGTCCATTCTAAGATGTTTGGCCGGCGGACGGCGGGTCATGTTCGTGACCCCGCTTCGCGCCCTGTCTGCGCAGACGGAAACCACGCTCCAGCGCACGTTCGGGCCGCTCGGCAAGACCATCTCCGCCCTCTATGGCAGCATTGGGGTGTCTGGTTTCGACGAGGATGCCATCCGCGAGCGTGACATCGTCGTCGCGACCCCTGAAAAGCTCGACTTTGCCTTGAGGAACGACCCGTCGCTGCTCGACGATGTCGGCCTGCTCGTGTTCGACGAGGGCCATATGATCGGGCCCGGCGAGCGCGAAGTTCGATACGAAGTTCAGATTCAGCGCCTCCTGCGTCGCCCGGACGCCGATCAGCGCCGCATCGTCTGCCTATCGGCGATTCTTCCCGACGGCGATCAAATGGAGGACTTCTCGGCGTGGCTGCTCCGCGATCAGCCCGGCGGCCCTATCAAGCACGACTGGCGTCCGACGCGCCTGCGCTTCGGTGAAGTGACCTGGAACTCGCCGACGGCGCGCCTTAGTCTTCGCGTCGGCGAGGAAAGGCCCTTTGTGCCCCGGTTCCTCACCGGCGCGGCGCCACCGCTGTTCGTGCCGCCGAAGAGACTTCGCACCAAGCTCTTCCCGGATAACCAGCAGGAATTGACCCTTGCCACCGCCTGGCGCCTCGTAGGCGACGGCCAGACCGTTCTGATCTACTGCCCAGAACGGCGCAGTGTCGAACCATTTGCCAAGGTCATCGTCGACTTGCACTCGCGCGGCGCGCTCGCGTCCCTGCTCACGGTCGACCCGGCCACGCTGCAGACCGCCATCGCGCTCGGTGAAGAATGGCTCGGCCCGCACAGCGACATCCTGAAATGCCTGCGACTTGGCGTGGCGCTTCATCATGGAGCTTTGCCGACCGCCTATCGCAAGGAGGTCGAGCGTCTCCTGCGTGACGGCGTGCTCAAGGTCACGATCTCGTCGCCGACCCTGGCGCAGGGCCTCAATCTGTCGGCGACCGCCGTCGTCATGCACTCGCTCTACCGGCACGGCGAGAAGATCAAGGTCTCCGAATTCAAGAACGTCATCGGCCGCGCCGGCCGGGCCTACGTCGATGTCGAAGGCCTTGTCCTCTATCCCATCTTTGAGGACGCCAAGAACAAGAAGCACGGCGAATGGGTCGAGCTGATCAAAGATCTCGGCGCCCGCGAGATGGAAAGCGGGCTCATCCAACTCATCTGGTCTTTGCTCAACCGCATGCACGCGCGTCTTGGCGGCAACCTCGACCAGTTGATCGACTATGTCGTCAACAATGCCACGGCGTGGACCTTCCCTGAGGTCGCCGGCGAGAAGGTCGAAAAGCGCGAGCGGGCGCTGAAAGAGTGGGAGCGTCATATGGCGACGCTCGACACCGCCATTCTCAGTCTCATCGGCGAGGCCGACGTGTCCGATGACCAGATCGAGGCCGCGCTCGACAATATCCTGCAATCTTCGCTCTGGCAGCGTCGCCTGCTCCGCATGAACGATGCAGTGCGGGCGGCATATCGCACCACGCTGCTCACCCGGACCCGCTTCATATGGGCGAACTCGACCGCCGCTAGACGACGCGGCTACTTTTTGGCCGGTCTCGGCCTCGAAGCCGGGCACGCGCTGGACGCAATTGCACCCGAGGCAAACGATCTTCTCATACAGGCCAACGCGGCCCTCGCGGCGGCGGACCATGAGGCGGCAATCGCTGCGATCACCGGCATCGCCGAGCGCGTGTTCGCCTTCTACCCATTTGAGCCGGATCCATTCCCGGCAAATTGGCGCGATATCCTCAGATGCTGGCTGCTCGGACAGCCGCTGGCCGCGATCGTCGCTGGACAGGAAGCCGAGACGTTGCAGTTTATCGAAGGCGGCCTGGTTTATCGCCTTCCTTGGGCCATGGAGGCCTTGCGCGTCCGTGCCGCCGCCAATGGCGATGTCGCCGGTGTGTTCGAATTGGCGTTGGAAGATCACGAGTTGGGCTTGGCAGTGCCGGCCGTCGAAACGGGTACTATGAACCGCTCCGCCTCAATCCTGATCCAGGCGGGATTCAATTCACGGCTGGCGGCCATCAAAGCCGTTACCGACACCGCCGCCACCTTCACGACCGGCGCGGAATTACGCGCCTGGCTGCGCTCGCCCGGCCTCGCGGTCTGGTCGGCGCAACCCAATTGGCCAACGGCCGAGACACGGGCGATATGGCTCGAATTCATTCAGGAGTTTGCCCCCTCGGATAACCGGACCTGGGCGCGGCGGGATTACCTTGGAAACGTCCAGTGGTTCGCCGCACCGGTCCCTCCCGGGACGCCAGTCAGCCTCTTTCATAGGAACGGACAGCCGCTGGTGCTGGCGCCCGACGGGCGCGCGATCGGCCAGCTACAGCATCCGCTCAACCCGAATGCCCGCGGTCTCGTGCGGGCGAATGTGGCCCAGAATGTAGCTCAGCTCGACCTGAGCTATCTCGGCCCCGATGATTTGTGGACGGTCTAGAAGATGACGAAGGCGCCCACACATTTCGGCCTTTGGGGGGCCGTTCCCGTCGACGGCGACGTGCGGCCGTTCAGCCTCATCAATCCCTCGGGCGGGAATACCAACCGCAACAATCGCCGGCATCACTTCATCTCAGCTGTTTATATGGATGGCTTTGCTGCCGAAGACGACCGCATTCAGGTCTATCTTTGCGAAGCACCTGAAAATCCGCTTCTGATGAAACCGCGGTCGATCGGGTTCGAGCGAGACTATTATTCCCAGAAGCTCCCCGAGGGAGGGCAGGAAACCCACCGTTTCGAGGACTTCTGGAACACCATCGAAACCGTGTGGCCGGAGACGATCAGGGCGCTGGAGGCACGACGATTGTCGCCCGCCATTTCCTTCAATGTCCTCGGCATGCAAACGATCATGCGTGCCCGCGTCCCGGCCACGCGCGACCGACATGCCTTGATGATCGAAGCTAAGCTCCGCAGCCAACACAAGGTCGCCGAAGAGATCGGCGCGCTTCCACCGGAAATGGAGCGCTACGCCGGTCAGTTCGACACCGTGCCCGTCGGCATCAACCCTCACGAGACGCTGTTGGCGATGCAGGGTGAGTTCAAGGATTTCGGAGATCTCTGCTTCCGGCTCGGTTTTGAAGTGCTGCACAACAAGACGAGCACGCCTTTCATCACCTCGGACAATCCCGTCTGCAGCTACGATCCACGCCAAACGCTGCACGCGCGGACGCCTTACCAGCATTCAGGCGACGTCGAGCTGATCTTCCCGGTTTCCGCGCACATGCTCGTGCGCGGCTCCAGCAAGCGCGGACCGGTGAACGTGGTATCGCGTCATCGCGACATATCCGACAGCCGGAAGGTGCGGCAGCTCAATCGGACGATTGCGCAGTTTTCCTATCGCATGACGATCGCCCGTGATCGGTCGAGCGACGAGCTGATACGGGCCCATGCCGCGCTCGTGCCTACCATCACCACGGAAGTGCGCCGACAGGACAAGGAAATCCAAATCATCGTCCGGAATGTTTTCGGTCCGCGCCCGGTGCTGTCGCAGTTTATTGACACGCCTGAGAAGGCGGCACGCCTTGAGGCAAAAATGGCGGCCGCTTCTACCGAACAAACCGAACTCCCGATCGTGACCGAGACGCCCAGCCAGACTCAGCGGGAGGTTTGATTAGATGCCACCACCGCGAGCCCCTTTCTCCGCACTCCACGACATCAAGCTGCGCCGCACGCCGACGCTAGCTAGAAACGCCCGAAAGCCGCTGCTTATGAAGACGCCGATATCTGTCACCTTCGACACGAACACCTACAGCACCATCGCCAATCCGCAGATCGGCAAGCTCCTTGAAAAGTGGCGGCCGCTCAGCAGGGATCGGTTGCTGTCGAAGAAGCACCGTGTGGCATGGTGGTACATTCAACGCTGCATCCGGAAAGGCCGGATCCGCGCCGGCATTCCCGAAGCGACGTTCGCCGCGGAAAGCCTGCAGAACACCGATCGCGTGGATCTGTTGCTCGCCGTCGGCAAAAAGGCGCCGCGGCCCGACATCCCTCCAATCCGGCAGGACATTATCCGCCTTGCGCTCGCGACCGGCTTTCGCGTGATGCACGGGCCGCGCATCGGCTACGGCGCGCTTCCGGATTTCGATCAAGGCGACTGGGCCGTCGATGAGCTTTACGCGATCGGTGAGCGCCAAGACCGGATGAGCGCCTTCATCCGCCCCTTCAATGAATATCCGCTGCGTGCCTTGCAGGATTTCGGGACGCAGCTCTCGCAAGCGCACGGGCTTGCGGCCCTCAATCAGCGCTACGCCCAGGCTGCCGCGCTGAACAACATCACGCTCGATCGCTATCTCTGGCGCAACGGCATCGGAGCTGAAGCGGTCGTACCGCGTATTCACGCGACTCGCGACGCCTTCTTGAAGGCGTTGCGGAAGTTGATGGCCGATTGGGCAGATTTGGACATTGCCGCAACGCACTATGCCTACGGCTACGACCTTCTCTGCACGGAAGACCAGGGCAAGCTGGTCTCCAATTCGATCTTTGGGGGGCAGCACGCGACCGATGTCCAGGGCGTGTTCAATGTGCAACCGGTCACGGTCATGGACCTCGCTGCCATCTGCTGGAAACGGTTCGGCTTTCCCGTGCGGAGATGGCAATCGTGATGACGCCGGCCGAGCAGCTTCCACGGATTTTCCAAGTTAACCTGTCGCGCTTCTTCGACCGGGTGATCTGGCCCGGTATGGACGCGCTGACCGCTCATCCAACCCTTGCGACCGGCGAGGCGCAATCGCTAGAGCAGTTTCTCGACCGCGTCGCAGCGCAGGTCGACAACTACACGGCAAATGAGACCGCCAAGTCCTTCGTTCTCACAATGGCCGGCATTTTCGAACGCCAGCTCAGCATCTGGGCGCGTGCGAAGAGGCCTGATGATGCGCCGATGCTGCGCGGCTTCAAGGAGCAACTGCTGGCCTGCGCTGAGATTGCCGAGGTCGACCTCGGCAGCGACAACGTTGGGCCTGACCTTCTTGAGATGTTCATCGTCGCCAATGTCGTCCGCCATGGCGAGGGGCCTGCCTGCGAGAAACTTCGGGCGATCGCACCCGCTCTTTGGTCCAACGAGGCAGGCGACTATCTCGATTTGCTTCCCGGACCCACGCTGCCGAGCGAGCATCTGAGACTGAGACCTGCCGATCTCATCCGCTATATCCGGGCTGGCACGCGCTTCTGGGGCCGGTGCGATCCTCTTCCTGGGGCTGTCACCGAGCCACCCTGTCAATCGGCACTGAATTGGGACCCCAGATCGGCACGCAAAAGGGACCCTCTTGTGAGGTGTGTTGAGGGGGCGTTCAGGCGCGGTTCTTGAATCGCCAACTATCGTTGCCGGTCTCGACGATGT
>NZ_BDLP01000065.1:0-16762 GCF_001950415.1 Roseomonas sp. TAS13 | reverse complement strand
GCTCTTCTCCCGGGCGCCCCCTCCCGGCCGGCGGAAACGGCCCGCTTCCGTTTCCGCCCCTTCAACCTCTCCACAAGAGAGGGCTTTCGCGGATATTCCTGGCCCGGTCCCGGTCGGCTTGGGCGGCGCAGCATGCTACACTGGCCGGCAGAACCGTCCGCCGAAGGGATACCCCATGAGTGACGCAGCGACCCTGAACCCGGCCACCCGCCTGAAGCCGGGTGTCGTCTCCGGCAAGGACTATGCGACGCTGGTCGCGGCCTGCAAGGCCGGCGGCTATGCCCTGCCCGCCGTGAACGTGGTCGGCAGCGACAGCATCAACGCGGTGATGGAAGCCGCCGCGAAGAACAAGTCCGACGTCATCATCCAGCTTTCCAATGGCGGCGCCCGCTTCATGGCCGGCGAAGGCTGCCCCGACGCCGCCAAGGCGCGCGTCCTGGGCGCCGTTTCCGCCGCGCAGCACGTGCACCTGCTGGCCGAGCAGTACGGCATCTGCGTGGTGCTGCACACCGACCATGCCGACCGCAAGCTGGTGCCCTGGGTCGATGCGCTGATTGACCACAGCGAGGCGCATTTCGCCAAGGCGGGCAAGCCGCTCTTCTCCTCGCACATGCTCGACCTCTCGGAAGAGGCGCTGGAGCCGAATGTCGAGGAATGCGTGCGCGTGCTGAAGCGCATGGCGCCGATGGGCATGAGCCTGGAGATCGAGCTGGGCGTGACCGGCGGCGAGGAGGACGGCATCGGCCACGAGCTGGAGGAGTCCGCCGACAACGCGCATCTCTACACCCAGCCCGAGGACGTGCTCTACGCCTATGAGAAGCTGAGCCCGCTCGGCCACTTCACCGTGGCGGCCTCCTTCGGCAACGTCCACGGCGTCTATGCGCCGGGCAACGTGAAGCTGCGGCCGGAGATCCTGAAGTCCTCGCAGGCGCTGGTGTCCGAGCGGCATGGCGGCGGAGCCAAGCCGCTGAACCTCGTCTTCCACGGCGGCTCCGGCTCCGAGAAGGAGAAGATCCACGAGGCGGTGAGCTATGGCGTGTTCAAGATGAACATCGACACGGACATGCAGTTCGCCTTCGCCAAGCCGGTGGGCGACTATGTGAAGGCGAACCCGAAGGCCTTCGAGTTCCAGGTCGATCCGGAGACCGGCAAGCCCTACAAGAAGCTCTACGACCCGCGGAAGTGGCTGCGCGCAGCCGAGCTCGGCATCGTCGCCCGTCTGGATGAGGCCTTCGCCGACCTCGGCTCCAAGGGCAAGAGCATCGCCGGCTGACCGTACCGCCCCGATAAGGTGAGGATGGCGCCGTCCCGGTCCGGGGCGGCGCCATCCTCGTTTCAGACGGGTTGCCCAGGCCTTGGCGCCGGGCCCGTTTCCAACCCCGGGCGCAGGAAACACACCGTCTCCGCGCTGGCAGCCCTGGCGTGCTCCGGCATCAGCGCGCACCGGCGAACCGGGTCCAGGAGCCGCAGGGTCCTGGCGGGCAGAGGGGCTCGGGGGACTGAGGCACTGCCTCAGCCGAAGCCTTGCCCCCCGATCCACCCGTGTCAGCCCTTCGGATGCTCCAGAAAGAAGCGCAGCATCTCGCGCGAGGCGTCGGGGCCTTTCGGATCGGTGTAGGAGCCGTCGGGCGAGCCGCCGGACCAGGCATGGCCGCCGCCATGGACCAGCCATTGCTCCAGCGGGTGCCGGCCGCTGCCATCGGCATAGAGCGTGCGGCGCCAGGCATGGCCGTTGGGCACCCGGCCTTCCTCCACCCGCATGCGCCAGTCCACCGGCAGGCTGCGCTGCAGCTGCTCGATGATCTGGTCGCCGTTGCGCGGGTTCACCGTGCTGTCGCCATCGGCGTGGAAGACGATGGTGGGCACGAGGCGCGCGCCCGCCCCGGCCGGAGGCGCCGGCAGGCCGGCCGCGCCCTGGCGCATGGCGGAAAGGGCCGAGGGCAGGTCGCGCGCGGCACCGCAGCCCAGGCCGGAATGCACCCCGGCCGCGGCGAAGAGATCCGGGTAGCGGGTGGCCAGGATCGCCGCCGCCGCACCGCCGGCCGAAAGCCCCGCGACATAGACGCGGCTCGGGTCGGCGCCGTCCTCGCGCAGGATCTCGCGCGCCATGCCGGCGATCAGGCCGGGTTCGCCGGCGTCGCGCTGCTGGTCGCCGGGGCGGAACCAGTTCCAGCAGCGCTGCATGTTGGCGCTGCCGGACTGGGCCGGATAGGCGACCAGGAAGCCCTTCTCCTCGGCGAGCTGGTTCATGCGCGTGCCGGCGGCGAAGTCCTCCGCCGACTGGGTGCAGCCATGCAGCATCACCAGCAGGGGCATGGGCCCCGTGCCACGCCTGGCGGGGATGTAGAGGCGGTAGGCGAGGCGACCACCCTCGCCCTCGAAGCTGCGGGCGAGGAACTGCGCGCCCTCCGGGGCCGGGGGCTGCGGGGCCTCGGGGGCGGACCAGCCGCCCTGGAGCATGCCGGGCAGGCGGCCGGGGAGCTCCGTCAGGCCGCGCAGCGCCCCGGGCAGGCCGGAAAGGATCTGCTTCGCCATGGCCCCGGCCTCGGCCAGGCCGGCGGCTCCGCCGGGCTTGCCGGCTGCTCCATCCGAGGATGACCCAAGGGTGGACGGCCGGGAGGGAGCCGGGCCGGGGCGTGGTCCGGGGGATGCCCCGCCGGAGCCTGGCTGGCCCGGGTCCGGCTGGCCAGGGGTTGCCTCGCCCGTCAGGTGCCGGCGCAGCAGCGCCGTCGCCTCGCTGAGCCGTCCGTCACGCGTGAGGCGCGCGGCCTCGGCAATTTCGCGCGGTAGGATGCTGGTCATCTCGGCTGTCTTCTCCTGGCCAGGGCAGGACGCGGCCGGGGCCGCCGCCTGTCCGGGAAGGGGGTGGTTGGGAAAGCTTCGTGGAGCGGGCGTTCAGCCCATCCGGTCGGCCAGGGCCGCCTTCACGGCCGCGCTCGCCTGGAAGGCACCGAGCACGGTGACGGAGTCGATGGTGGCGCGGGCCAGGTCCGGGGACACATCCGCGGCGATGCTGGCCAGTCCGACGACGTGGAGGCGTAGGGTCTGCCCCGAGTCGCGGAGGCGTTCCAGCTCGGCCCGGCCGAGGTGGCGCGTGCCGAGGTCGAATTGCTGCCGCGCCACCGATTGCCGCGTCGCCTCGGCATGGCGCTCCAGCTGGTTGCGGATGGCGGTGCGGATGAAGTCCGTCCGGGTGGAATAGAAGCCGTCCCGGACCAGCAGGTCGATGTGGCCAAGATCGACGGGGCCGAGATTGATCGTGATCTTCTCGGTCTCGCCACCGCTACGCGGCCTCAGGCTGTGAAGCTCGGCTGACATCCAAGTACCATCCTATTACCATCCGACGGGATGGTATCTGGCGATGCGGCATGGATCTTCAAGGGGCACGATGTTGCAGCGCAGCAGGAGGCATCAGGTTGCCGAGGCATGACGGCGTTGCAGCCGGGGGGCGCTTCCCAGGGCGGCGCCCCGGTGCTGCAAATGGCGGCCATGACCGACCTGACCCGGCGGATCGACCGCCTCCTCGCCGCCCCTGCCGCCATCGCCCCGTCCTTCGCGGCGGATGGGCGGCTGTACTTCCTCAACGACGCCGATGGATCGGCACAGGTCTGGGAGATTCCGGCCGGCGGCGGCGAGGCGCGGCCGCGCAGCGCGCATCGCGATCCGGTCGCCTTCGTGGCGGGCAGCCCGGCGGATGGGGGCGCGGTCTTCGGGCGCGACACGGCGGGGGATGAACGGGTGCAGCTCTATGCCCTGCCGCCAGAGGGGGAGGCGCGGGCGCTGACGGCAAATCCGAGGGCCATCCATGGTTGGGGCGCCTTCTCGCCGGATGGGACACGGATCGCCTGCACCGCCAACAGCCGCGACCCGGCGCATACGGACCCGGTGGTGATCGACCTCGCCAGTGGCGAGGCGTGGCGGGCCCATGAGGTCGAGGGGCCGCACGAGCTGCGCGGCTGGACGCCGGACGGGCAGGCGCTGGTGCTGGCCGTGGCGCCGCGGACCTTCGAGGACAGTTTGCTGCGCGTGCCGCTCGACGGCGGCGCGGTGGAGGCGCTGGCGCCGCACGAGGGCGACTGGCGGCATCTCTTCCCGCGCTGGAAGCGGGATGGCAGCGGCTTCTGGCTGGTGACCGACCGGGAGCGGGACTTCCTGGGCGCGGCCTTCATGGCGCCGGGCGGGGAACCGCGCTTCCTGTACGCGCCCGAGGCGGATCTGGAGGCGATGGAGGTCTCGCCCGACCAGTCCATCCTGGCAGTGGTGGTGAACGAGGGCGGCTGGTCGCGGCTGCGCCTGGTGGATGCTGCCACCGGGGCCGTGCTGGAGGAGCCGGCGCATCCGCGCGGGGTGATCACGAAGATCAGCTGGCGCAAGGACGGGCGGGCCGTGGGTTTCGACCTCGCCCGGCCGACCGCGCCGGGGACGATCTGGCTGGCGGAGCGTGGCAGCGCGGCGCGGATGATCTTCGCCGCCAGCCCGGCGCCGGAGGGGATGCGGGACTGGGAGACGGTGTCCTTCCCGACCTTCGACGGGCGCGAGGTGCCGGCCTATCTCGCGCTGCCGGCCGGAACGCCGCCCGCGGGCGGATGGCCGGTGCTGCTCTGGGTCCATGGCGGGCCGGAGGGACAGGCGCGGCCGAACTGGCGGCCGGACCTGCAGACGGTGCTCTCGCTCGGCATCGCCGTGGTGGTGCCGAACGTGCGCGGCAGCACCGGCTATGGCCGCGCCTATGCGGCGCTGGATGACCGCGAGCTGCGGCTGGACAGCGTGCGCGACCTGGCGGCGGCGCATGGCTGGATCGGCGGGCAGCCGGGGCTGGACGGGTCGCGCATCGCCATCATGGGCCAGAGCTACGGCGGCTGGATGGTGCTGGCGGCGGTGACGGAATACCCGGAACTCTGGGCGGCGGGGGTGGACTATTACGGCATCGCGAACTGGAAGACCTTCTTCGAGCGCACCGGGCCCTGGCGCGTCGGGCACCGCGCGGCGGAATACGGCGACCCGGTAAAGGACGCGGCACTGCTGGAACGGCTCTCGCCGCTGCACCGCGCCGACCGCATCGCCTGCCCGATGCTGGTGGCGCAGGGCCTGACCGATCCGCGCGTGCCGCCCTATGAGAGCGAGCAGATCGTGGCGGCGCTGAAGGCACGGGACGTGCCGGTGGAATACGTGGTCTTCCCCGACGAAGGCCACGGCTTCCTCAAGCGCGACAACAAGCGGCGGATCTATGGCGCCGTGGCGCACTTCCTGCGCGAGCATCTGCGGGCCTGAGCGGCACGGTTTCCGGAGGAAAGGCGCGCCCTTTCCTCCGGCCTCGCCCTACCCTGGCATCGCGCTTGCTGGCAGCCTGCCCCGTTCGGACGGGTCCGAAGGGAGAGTAGAGCGATGAGTTGGTGGCGAAGAAGCCTTCTGGCGGCGGCGGCGGTTCTCGTCTCGGCCCTGGCGGTGCCCGCGGGGCCGGTGCGGGCGAAGACGATCAACGCCGTGCTGGAGGCGGAGATCGTCACGCTCGATCCGCATTTCATCGGTGCCTACATCACGCGCACCTTCGGCTACATGGTGTTCGACACGCTCTTCGCGCCGGACGGCAAGGGCAACATCCAGCCGCAGATGGTGCAGTCCTGGACCATCTCCGACAACAGGCTGACCTGGGACTTCACGCTGCGCGACGGGCTGAGGTTCCATGACGGCGCGCCGGTCACGGGCGAGGACGTGGTCGCCTCGCTGAAGCGCTGGGGCACGCGCAGCGCGCTGGGCGGGCGGCTGCTGAAGGTGGCGGCCTCGCTGGAGGCGACGGGCGCGAAGAGCTTCCGGCTGGTGCTGAAGGAGCCCTACGGCCTCGTGCTCGACACGCTGGGCACGACATCGAGCCCGACGCCCTTCATCATGCCGGCCCGCATCGCGGCGAACACGCCGGGCAGCACGCAGGTGACGGAGATCGTGGGCTCCGGCCCCTTCGTCTACAGCAAGGCGGACCACCGGCCGGGCGACCGGATGCTGCTGCGGAAGAATCCGGACTACATCCCGCGTCCCGAGCCGGCGGACTTCCTGGCCGGCGGGCATGTGGTGAAGGTCGATGCGCTGGACATCCGCGTGGTGCCGGATGGCGCCACGGCGGCAGCGGCGTTGCAGCAGGGCGAGATCGACTACATGCAGTACGCGCCCTTCGACCTGCTGCCGGTGATGGAGAAGGACCGGCAGCTCAAGGTGCTGGACTTCAGCGGGCCGCACATGTTCACCGGGCACTACCGCATCAACACCGCCGCCAGGCCCTTCGACGACCCGGCGATCCGCCGCGTGCTGCTGCGGCTGGTGGACCAGAAGGAGGTGATCGCGGGGCTGGGCCTCGACAGCCGCTACGGCCAGAGCTGCGACGCCTTCTTCATCTGCGGCTCGACCAACGAGACGCATGCCGGCACGGCGCTGCTGCAGGACCCGTCGATCGAGGCCGCCGCCCGCGCGCTGAAGGAAACGAAGTACGACGGCACGCCGGTCGTGGTGATGATCGCCAGCGACCTGGAGGCGCCGCGCGTGGCCTCGCAGATCCTGGCCGACCGGCTGGCGCGGGCTGGGTTCAAGGTGGACGCGCAGATGACGGACTGGGCGACGCTGCTGGCCCGCCGCACGCAGCGCACGGGCTGGAGCGTCTATGGCGTGCATGCTCTGGGGCTCGACCTGTCCTCGCCGCTGACCAATTCGGTGATCAACTTCAACTGCACGGATTCCGCCACGGCGGGCTTCATGTGCGACCAGCGTCTGGTGCCGCTCTTCGACGAGTTCGCCCGCGCGCCGACGCGCGAGGCGCAGCGCGAGGTGGCGGGGAAGATCCAGACCATCGTCTACGAGCAGGGGCTCGGCATCCCCTTCGGGCAGTTCGCGCAGCCGGCGGCCTATCGTGCCAATCTGAGCGGCGTGATCCCCTCCGCCATCCCGCTCTTCTGGAACATCGGGAAGAACTGACATGTACGACGTGATCGTGGTGGGCGCCGGCTCGGCCGGTGCCCCGGTGGCCGCCCGGCTGTCCGAGGATTCGCACCGCAAGGTGCTGCTGCTGGAGGCGGGGCGCGACTGGCGCTCCGCCGAAGCGCCGCACGAGCTGCGCAGCGCCAACATCATCCCCTTCATGCACGACCCCGCCTATCAGGCGAAGTGGCAGTGGCCGGGGCTGATGACCCGCCGCACCAGGGCGCAGGAACCCAGGTTCTACTGGCGCGGCAAGGCGCTCGGCGGCTCCTCCACGGTGAATGCGCAGATCGCCATCCGCGGTGTGCCGCAGGCCTTCGACGGCTGGGCCGAGGCGGGCTGCGAGGGCTGGGCGGCGGAGGACGTGCTGCCGCTCTTCGACCGGATCGAGGACGATGCCGACACCGGCACGACGCCGGGTGTGCGGCGCGGCGGGCCGCTGCCGGTCTATCGCGCGCCCTTCGACCAATGGGGCGTGGTGGACCTGGCGCTGCGCGACGCCGGGCTGGCCGAGGGCTATCCCTGGAAGGCCGACCTGAACGCGCCGACGGGCGAGGGCATCTCCTGCAACCCGATCAACAGCCGCGATGGCCGGCGCGTCACCACCAATGACGGCTATCTGGAGCCGGCGCGCGGGCGGGCGAACCTGGAGATCCGCGGCGAGGCCCTGGTGGACAAGGTGCTCTTCGAGGGAAGCCGCGCCGTGGGCGTGCGGGTGCGCTTCGGCGGCGGGGCCTGGGAGGAGATCCGGGCAAAGGAGATCGTGCTCTGCGCCGGCGCGATCCACAGCCCCGCCATCCTGATGCGCTCCGGCATCGGGCCGGCGGCGAGGCTGCGGGCGCTGGGCATCCCCGTGCTGTTCGACCAGCCGGCCACCGGGCAGAACCTGATGGACCACCCGATCCTGCGCGCCACGCTGAAGCTGAAGCCGGAGCACCGCGCCACCGGCCTGGATGCGCGCCACACGAACTGCTGCCTGACCTACAGCAGCAACCTGGGCGGCGGCGGCGAGCGCGACATGATCATGATCGCCTACAACCACCGTGGCGCGATCACGCCGGAGCCGGGGCCGGAAGGCGCCATCGGCGCGGCCCTCTACGACGCCTATTCGCGCGGCTCGCTGGAACTGGTCTCGGCCGATCCGGAAGCCAATCCGTTGGTGGAGGAGAACATGCTGGACCACCCGGACGACCGGCTGCGCCTGCGCGACGCGGTGCGGCGCCTGGCGCGCATCACCCGGCAGCCCGCCGTGGCGGATCTCTGCGACGGCATCACCTTCGGCGAGAGCCCGTTGACGATGGAACAGGCCGCCGCCCTGCCCGATGGCGAGCTGGACGCGCTGATGCTGCGGGAGGCGGGCGACATCCAGCACGCCGCCGGCACCTGCAGGATGGTGGCCTATGAAGACCCGCGCGGCGTGGTGAACCCGGACCTGACCGTGAAGGGAGTGGGCGGGCTGCGCGTCGCCGATGCCTCGATCATGCCGACCGACTGCCGCGCCAACCTGCACTTCACCTGCGTCATGATCGGCGAGAACCTCGCCCGGCGCATGCGGGCGGAGGGCTGATCCGGGCGGTGTTCGGTGCTGCGGCCCTTCTGCGCGATCCGCGTCAGGCCCCCTCGGCGATCCCGCGCAGCCGGGCCGGGTCGCGCAGGCGCAGCCCGGCCCGCGAGGGCTCGACCAGCCCCTGCTGGCGGAACTCGGTGAGCAGGTGGTTCACCCTCGGCCGGGTGGCGGCGGACAGGGAGGCGATCTGCGCCTGGGGCAGCCTGACGAGACCCGTGGGCTCCACGGCGGCGAGGCGCAGGAGGACCGCGGCCAGCCGCTGACGCAGGCTATGCAGCCCGATCGCCTCCACCTGGTCGCTCGAATGCCGCAGGCGGGCGGCCAGGGTACGCAGCAGGGCCCCGGCGAAGGCCACGTCCGTCGCGATCAGCGGCGCCACGTCGTCATGCCGCATCAGCAGCGCCGAGACCGGCGTGAAGGTCGTCGCATCGGCGCTGCGCGGGCCGCCATCCACCATGGCCAGTTCGCCGATCGGCTCGCCCCGGCCGACCAGCGCCAGGGAAAGCTCGCGGCCATCGGCGGTGGACAGGTGCACCCGCACCAGCCCGTCCAGCACGATCAGCAGGCCCTCCCCCGCATCGCCACGGCGGAAAAGCGTCCGGCCGGACGGATAGTGGACAGGCCGCGCGATCCCGGTCAGCCGCTCCTTCGCGGGGGCCGGAACCAGGGCCAGAAAGGCCACGCCATCGAGAAGGCGGCGCGTATCCGGATGGAATGCCATGACGCGTCCATGCCCGCTTCTGACTGGAGAAGGCCCCGGATCGGCCCCCGCCCGGGAATGGGCCCGGCGGAACGGCTGGCCGGTGCGAAGCCGTGCGACCGGGAAGGCGCGTCCCTGTCCCGGTCGCGGGAGTTCAGGGACGGGGATGCTAGCGCGGCCGGGAGGCGGGCTTCAACGTTTCGATTTTGCACTGTTCCTTGCGGGACAGCGGGGGCCGGCGCGGGGGAGCAAGGATGGGGACCTCGCAACAACATTCATGGGAGCCCACGTCCATGCGCACCACCCTCTTCGCCGCCGGCCTGGCCCTGTCGCTGCCCTTCTGGACCATGGCCGCACGGGCCGAGAGCCCGGATTTCTCCAACGATGCCTCAAGCCGGACCTTCGGCTCCGCCCGCTACGAGCGGACATCGCGCACCGATCTCGGCTCCTCGCCGACGGATTTCAGCAATACGGGGTCCAGCAGCGTCGATGCACGGTACGGCGAGGTCGCCGAGCAGATGAACACGACGGCGAACATGCCGGGCGCATCGCCCACCGACTTCAGCGAGGCCGGCTCCAGTGCCGGACGGAGCCCCGGAGCCCCGTTCCGTTCGCCGCTTCGCGACTTCGCGGAACGGTAGCCGCCGCTGCCGGACCGGGCGGTCCGCGAGGGCCGCCCCCATGGCGCCGGAGGGGCCGGGGAACACTCCCCGGCCCGGTTCTCCCGTTCCGCCGCCGCCGGGCGGGCCGGCTCCGGCGCTACTCCGCCGGGGCGGTGGCGGCGCGTTCCAGGGCGCGGTTGTGTCCCAGGACGAGGATCAGCACGATCGACATGACCGGCAGGGCGGCCAGGAAGAGCAAGCCGTAGTAGTCCGCGCCGGTGCGGTCCCTGATGATGCCGAAGATCTGGGGGCCGAAATAGCCGCCGAGATTGCCGACCGAGTTGATCCAGGCGATGCCGGCCGCGGCGGCGGTGCCGCTGAGCACGGCGGTCGGCAGCGTCCAGAAGATCGGCAGGGCGGAGAAGATGCCGAAGCTGGCCAGCGCCAGGGCCAGGATCTTCAGCGTCAGGTCCGGCGTGCTGGCGGCCAGGATGAGGCCCACGGTGACGCAGAACGCGGCGAAGATCGTGCTCCACTTCCGGTCGCCGGTGCGGTCGGAGAAATAGCCCCAGAGCACCATGCTGATGGCGCCCACCGCATAGGGGAAGGCGTTGAGGAAGCCGAGCTGGACGTTGGAGATCTCGCCCACCGCCTTGAGGATCTGCGGCTGGAAGAAGCCCAGCGCGTAGAGCGGCGAGACCAGGCCGAGATAGATCAGCCCATAGCCCAGCACGCGCGGGTTCAGCAGGGTCTGCCACCATTCCATGCGGTGGACGGCCTCCCGCGTCTGCTGCTCGGCGCGGAGCTGGCGGTCCAGCCATTCCTTCTCGTCCGGCTCCAGCCACTTCGCCTCGGCGGGACGGTCGGTCAGGTACCAGAGCACGCCGCCGGTCAGCAGCAGGGCGGGGATGGCCTCGATGATGAACATCCACTGCCAGCCATGCAGCCCCCAGATCCCGTCCATGTTCAGCAGGTAGCCCGAGATGGGCGAGCCGATGGCCGAGGAGAAGGGAATGGCGAACATGAACCAGCCGATGATCCGCCCGCGATAGGCGGAGGGGAACCAGAGCGTCAGGTAGAAGATCACGCCGGGGAAGAAGCCGGCCTCGGCGGCGCCGAGCAGGACGCGGACGATGTTGAAGCTGGTCTCGCCGGTCACGAAGGCCTGAGCGCCGGAAAGCAGGCCCCAGGTGAACATGATGCGGGCGATCCAGAGCCGCGCGCCGAAGCGGTTGAGCGCGAGGTTGCTCGGCACCTCGAAGACGAAATAGGCCAGGAAGAAGATGCCCGCCGCCGTGCCGAAGGCGGTGGCGGAGAGGCCCAGTTCGGCCCGCATCGCGGGGCCGGCGAAGCCGACGTTCACGCGGTCCAGATAGGAGATGAAGTAGCAGACGATCAGGAAGGGGATCAGCCGCCAGGCCACCTTCCGCATCGTCCGTTGCTCGACGGATGCCATGTGTTTCCTCCAATGCCCCCCGTTCTGCGATGCTCTCCCGGCGATGCGGGAAAGGCGCTCTCGGGGAGACGCTTGAAAAGGACGCTATCAGCCGTCGCGGGGGACGGAAAGCGGCAAGCGGCGGGCGGGATAGCCTCATCCCGGAACGGCCACTCCACCAGGGCGGCAGGCGGAACACCGGCCTCCATTCCATCAACGCCGCCCGGCCGGGCACCGCCACGGAAAGCAGGATTGGCGGCGCGCCGAAGACGCCCTATCCGCGCACCGCCCGGGCAGGAACCTCCAAGGGGTCGGGGCCATAGCGGTTCGGGCCCCGGATGCCGTCGCGGCAGCACAGGCTGATGAACAGCCACAGCCAGCCGATGAGGGGCAACAGCAGCAGGAGGTTCCACCAGCCGCTGCGCCCCCGGTCGTGCCACCTCTTCGTCATGCCCGCGAGGCCGGGCAGCCAGGAGAGCCATAGCCACACGCCGGTGATCGGCCCACCGGGGTAGAAGACGTAGCTCTGCTCGAAGCGCCAGGCCTCCGCGGCCTGCACCGCGGGGATGGGCGAGGGCACCGGCTGCCAGGTTGGCGCGCCGAAGATCGCCGCGTCCAGCCCGACGAAGAGCCAGTACAGGACGAAGAGCGGCAGGATATAGGCCATCCAGTAGCGACCGAGCGATACCCGCCCCCGGAAGCTGACCCAGCGCAGCAGCAGCACGATTCTCTCCGATCGGATGCCTCGTCCACCAACTTCTGGGCAGGGTCAACCTCCAGTTGCCCGGCGGCGTGCTCCTGAGCGTCCCGCCTCGTCCCGGCAATCCGGCCGGACAGCCCGGGATGGCCCCCCTTCCTTGCACGGCAAACCAATTCGCATCCGGCAGTGGACTTAAATGACAAGCCTGTTATGTGATACTGATTATTAGTATCATACACTCTGAGGGAAGTTTCAGTGCCGCGCCGCCTCGTCACGCCCTGCTGCCGACGCAGCAGCGTCTCTCCGCTCGTCCTGCTCGCCGCCGTCGCCATCCCCACGAACCTTGCCAGGGCACAAGACGCCGGAAGCTCCACCGTCACGCTGCCGGAAGTCAGTGTGCAGGGCCGGACGGAGACCGGCTCCAGCCCGGTGCGCGGATTCGTGGCCGGGGTCAGCGCCTCCGGCACCAAGACCGACACGCCGATCATCGAGACGCCGCAGTCGATCTCCGTGATCACCGCCGACGAGATCCGGGCGCGCGATGCGCTGAACCTGAACCAGGCGCTGCGCTACACGACGGGGGTGGTGCCGGAGACGCGCGGCTCGGCGGCCGTGCGGCTCGACCAGATGACGATCCGCGGCTACTCCCCAGCGCAGTTCCTGGACGGCATGCGGCTCGCCGGCGGGCGTGACGCCAATCCCAGCCTCGACACCTACCGGCTGGAGCGGATCGACGTCCTGCGCGGCCCGGCCTCGGTCCTGTTCGGCACCACGCCGCCCGGCGGGCTGATCAACGCCGTCAGCAAGCGGCCCACCGAGGAGCGGATCAGGGAGGTGCTGCTGCAGGCCGGCACGCGCGACTATGTCCGCTTCGCGGGCGATGTCAGCGGCAAGCTGGACGAGCGGGGAGAGTGGCTCGGGCGCTTCATCGGCTCCTATGCCGAGGGCGATGGCGAGCTCGACGAGACACGGGTGCGGCGGTACTTCTTCACTCCCTCGCTGACCTGGCGCCCGGATGCCGATACGCGCATCACGCTGCTCGGACACTACCAGCGCGACCCGGAGGCCGGCTCCTATGGCGGCGTGCCGGCCTGGGGCTCGGCGCTGCCGAATCCGAACGGGCGGATCCGCATGCGCTACTACGACGGCGACCCGGATTTCGAGCGCCTGAACCGCGAGCACTACCAGATCGGCTATCTGGCGGAGCGTCGGATCAACGACGTCTTCACCGTGCGGCAGAACTTCCGCTACATGCACACGAAGGGGACGTACCGCAGCCTCTACGGCTCGGCGGTGACACCGGACATGCTGCAGACGGTCCGCTCGGTCTACGGCACGGACGCGGATTTCGACGTCTTCAACATCGACAACCAGGTCCAGGCGAATTTCGACACCGGGCCGGTGCAGCACACGGTCCTCGGCGGCTACGACTACACGCGCATCCTGCAGGACACCTATACCGGCTCCACCGCCTACAACACGGCGGCAGGGGCCCGGATCCGGCGGCAGAGCCTGTTCGACCCGATCTACCGCGGACAGAACACCGTCTGGCCGGGCTTCAGCACCTATTCCAGCCAGCGCACCAACCAGAGCGGCGTCTATCTCCAGGACCAGTTGAAGCTGGGCAAGCTGGTCGTCCTGCTCGGCGGTCGGCGCGACTGGTACGATGCCACCACCGAGAACCGGTCGGTGGCGACGGACCGGCTGACCAGCAACCCGCGCCAGACGAACGACGCCTATACCGGCCGCGCCGGGGCCGTGTACCTCTTCGACAACGGCCTCGCGCCCTATGTCAGCTACACGGAAGGCTTCGAGCCATCGAGCGGCACGGACCGTTTCCTGAAGCCCTTCGAGCCCATCACGTCGCGCCAGTACGAGGCCGGGCTGCGCTACGCACCGCCCGGCAGCGGGCTGCTGTTCAGCGCCGCGGTCTATGACCTGGTGCGGCAGAACGTGCTGACCACGGACCCGGTCAACCCGAACTACAGCGTGCAGGCGGGCGAGACACGCTCACGCGGCGTCGAGCTGGAGGCCAAGGGCGAGCTGGGGAACGGGCTGAGCTTCACCGCCGCCTATGCCTATCTCGACATGGAATACACCAAGAGCAACACCACGACGCGGCGGGACTACGGGATCTATCCGGCGGTGGCGGGCTCGACCGGCCCCACGGTGAGCCTGGAGGGGAAGGTGCCGTATGCGCAGCCGAAGCACACCGCCTCGGCCTGGCTCGACTACACCGTGCCGGCGGAAAGCGGCTTCCTGTCCGGGCTCGGCCTGGGCGGCGGCATGCGCTATCTCGGCCCGAGCTGGGGCGACGACGCCAACACCTTCAAGGTGAAGGGCGTGACGCTGTTCGACGCGGCCCTGCGCTACGACCTCGGCCAGGCGATGCAGGAGCTGAAGGGCATGCAGGCGGCGGTGAACATCGATAACCTCGCCGACACGCGCTATGTCTCGAGCTGCTACGGCTATGCCTGGTGCTGGTACGGCTATGGCCGCACGGTCACCGGCTCCGTCCGGTATCGCTTCTGACCGTGGCGGCGATGCGGCGGGGCGGCACCCTTCCCTCCGTCCCCTGGCTGCGGCCCGTCAGGGAGATGGGGCCGGAGGGACGCCGCAGGCTGGATATCCTCCTGCGCGTCCTGGCGGCCCTGCCCGGCGGCTATGCCCTGTCCGCCCTCTTCGCCACCGCCGTCGCCACGCTGCCCATGGCGCGCATGGACGCGGTGCTGGCGGGGATGATGGGGAGCTTCGCGGTCCATGCCGGCGCGATCGTCTGGGTCTTCGCCGCGGGCTCGGCCCTGCGCGCCTGGATCGGCCTCGCCCTCGCGGCGGCGCCGCTTCTCGGCCTGCTCCTGCTTCAGGGGGGTGCATCGTGAAGGACGGGTTCCGCCAGTGCATGGCCTGGCTGCACACCTGGTCTGGCCTGCTGGTCGGCTGGGTCCTCTTCGCCGTCTTCCTGACCGGCACGGCCGCCTATCTGCGGCCCGAGATCTCCTACTGGATGCGGCCGGAAATCGTGCGCTCCACCACCGGCACCCAGGACGCGGCCGTCGCGGCCATGGCCTATCTGCAGGCCGAGGCCCCGCGCTCGCCCGCCTGGTTCATCACCCTGCCCGACGAGCGGGAAGGCGTGACCCGCGTCGCCTGGAGGGCGCCGGCGGCCTCCGGGCGTGGCTTCCGGAGCGCGCTGCTCGATCCCGCCACCGGCCGGCCGGCCGAGGTGCGGGACACCATGGGCGGCGACTTCTTCTACCGCTTCCATTTCGAGCTGCACTACATGAGCGTGCTGTGGGGGCGCTGGATCATCTGCGTCTGCACGCTGTTCATGCTGGTGGCCATCGTCAGCGGCGTCATCACCCACCGCCGCATCTTCGCCGACTTCTTCACCTTCCGCCCCGGCAAGGGCCAGCGTTCCTGGCTGGACGCGCACAATCTCGGCGCCGTGCTCGCGCTGCCCTACCACCTGATGATCACCTATACGGGGCTGGTCATCTTCATGCTGATGCTCATGCCCTGGGGCATCGACCGCTCCTATCCCGGGGGGCGCAACGCCTTCGGCGCCGACCTCTTCGGCAGCCCGCCCGCCGCCCGCCCGTCCGGGCAGGCGGCGCCACCGGTTCCGCTGGCGCCGCTGCTGGAACAGGCCACGCAGCGCTGGCAGGGCGGGCAGGTGGGGCGCATCACGGTGACCAATGCCGGCGACGCCAGCGCCACGGTCCAGCTGGTCCGGCGCGATGCCGACCGCATCTCCACCGCCATGCAGAGCCTGCTCTTCGAGGGCGCGACCGGCAGGCTGATCTCCGCCCAGGACCAGGCGAGCGCCGTGATGGAAACGCGGGGCGTGATGTATGGCCTGCATCTCGGCCGTTTCGCCGGCCCCCTGCTTCGCGGCCTGTTCATCCTGTCCGGCCTCGCCGGCACGGCGATGGTGGCCACGGGCTGCCTGCTTTGGGCCGTCAAGCAGCGGCAGCAGGCTGCGAAGACGGGCGGGCCGGGCCTGGGCACGCGGCTGGTCGAGCACCTGAACCTCGCGGCCATCGGCGGCCTGCCCGTGGCCATGGGGGCCTTCCTCTGGGCCAACCGGCTGCTGCCGGCCGGAATGGACGGGCGCGCCGGGTGGGAGATCCATGTCTTCTTCATCGCCTGGGGCGCCTGCCTCCTGCACCCGCTGCTGCGGCGCGGACGGCGGGGCTGGGTGGACCAGTTCACCCTGGCAGCCCTGCTCTTCGCGGCCCTGCCGGCCGGGAACCTGCTGCTGGGGCAACGCCCCCTGCCGGAGACCCTGGCCCAGGGGGACTGGGTGCGCGCCTGGTTCGATCTCGGCCTGCTGGCCTTCGGCCTGGGCCTGGGCGCCATCGCCTGGAAGGTGGCTCGGCACCGCGCCGCGCCGCCAAGGCCGCGGACCGCCCAAGGCACCCCGGCGGCAACCCTCCCCGCGAAGGCCGGATCATGACCGGCCTGAGCTTGGCCCCGCTGAGCTTGGCTCCCCTGAGCTTCACCCTGGCCTATGCCGGCTTCACCGGGCTCTGCCTGGCGATGGAGCGCCACCACGAGCAGGTCTTCGGGGTACGGCGTATCCCCCGGCGGCGGCGCCTCGGCCTTGCCGCCGGGGGATGGCTGCTACTGGCGGGATCGCTCCTGCCGCTGCTGCCCGCCCATGGGGCCGGGCCCGGCATCACGCTCTGGCTCGGCCTGCTGACCGCGGCAACGCTGATGCTGGCCTTGCTGCTGTCCTACGCCCCGCGCCTGGTGATCGCCCCGGCCGTTGCCGCCCTGGCCGGCTCGGCCCTGC
>NZ_BDLP01000064.1:0-17004 GCF_001950415.1 Roseomonas sp. TAS13 | reverse complement strand
GGCCGCGGTGCTGGCCCTGGCGGAAGCCCGCCTCGCCGTGCGGGACCGCTCCAACCTGCGGCCGCTCTTCAACCTGACGGGCACGGTGCTGCACACCAATCTCGGCCGCGCCCTCCTGGCCGAGGCAGCGATCGAGGCCGCGGTGGCGGCCATGCGGGACGCGGTGGCGCTGGAATTCGACCTCGGCACGGGGCGGCGTGGCGAGCGTGACGATCATCTCCGGGACCTGCTGCGCGAACTGACCGGCGCGGAAGACGCTACGGTCGTCAACAACAACGCCGCCGCCGTGCTGATCACCCTGAACACCCTCGGCGCCGGGCGAGGAGCCCTGGTCTCGCGCGGGGAGCTGATCGAGATCGGCGGCGCCTTTCGCATGCCCGACATCATGGCCCGCTCCGGGGTGCGGCTGGTGGAGGTCGGCACCACCAACCGCACCCATGCCCGGGACTACGAGGATGCGCTCTCGCCCGAGATCGGGCTGATCCTCAAGGTGCACCCCTCCAACTACCGGATCGAAGGCTTCACCAAGGCGGTACCGGGTGCGGAGCTCGCCGGCATCGCCCGGGCGGCCGGGGTGCCGATGCTGAACGACCTTGGCTCGGGCACGCTGGTGGACCTGTCGCGCCTCGGCCTCGCGAAGGAACCGACGGTCCGGGAGGCGGTGGCCGAGGGCGCGGACATCGTCACCTTCTCCGGCGACAAGCTGCTGGGCGGGCCGCAGGCGGGGTTCATCGTCGGACGCCGGGACCTGATCGCCGCGATCAACCGCAACCCGATGAAGCGGTCGCTGCGCCTGGACAAGATTCGCCTCGCGGCCCTGGCGGCGACGCTGAAGCTGTACCGCGACCCCGACCGCCTGATCGAACGCCTGCCGACCCTGCGCTTCCTGGCGCGCCCCCTGGCGGAGATCGAGGCCCTGGCCCAGCGCCTGCTCCCGGCTCTGTCGGGGCTGCTGCCGCCCGGCTTCACCGCCGAACCCTGTTCCTGCCGCAGCCAGATCGGTTCCGGCGCGCTGCCGGCGGAAACCATCCCCAGCGCCGGGCTGCGGTTGGCCGCACCGGATGGGGTAGGGCTGGACCGGCTCGCCGCCGCCCTGCGCGACCTGCCGCGGCCGGTGATCGGCTATCTGCGCGACGGTGCCCTGGTGCTCGACCTCCGGACCCTGGAGGACGAGCCCGGCTTCCTGGCCAGCCTCGCCGCCATGCCCACCGATGCGCTGGCTTGAGCGTCTGCGGCGTCCCGGCACGCCGCCTGCTCCCGATCCGCTGGCCGAAGCCCAGGCCGCTTTCTCCCGGGGCGAGTACGCGACGGCCCTGGGGCTCTGGGAACCCCTGGCCAGGGCCGGCGCCGTGGAGGCGCAGGCGGGGATCGGTCTCTGTTTCCTGCGGGGCCTCGGCATCCCGGCCGATCCGCCGCTGGCGGAGAAATGGCTCGCCCTGGCCGCGGCCGGAGGCCATGCCCGGGCACAGCGCGAACTCGCAACGCTTCTGCGACAGGGTGCCGAGGGGGTGGAGGCTGATCCCGCCCGGGCGACCGGGCTTTACCGGGCGGCGGCGGAAGGCGGTGATCCCATCGCCCAGGATATCTGGAGCCGGATGTTGCTGGAGGGGCAGGACGGGGTCGCCATGGACCTCGCCGAAGCGCGCCGCTGGGCGCTGGCGGCCGCCGGGGTGGGCATCGCCCCCGCTATGACCCGGCTCGGCATGTTCCACCACAATGCCCAGGGTGTGGAGCGCGACGTGGCGGAGGCCGCGCGCTGGTGGCACAGCGCGGCGATCCGGGGCGATGCGGATGGGCAGGCCATGCTTGGCGCCGCCCTGCATCTGGGGACCGGCATCGCACCGGACCGCGTGGCGGCCATGGCCTGGCTGCTCCGGGCCACGCGCGGCGGCAGCGACCTGGCGAGGCCCTTCCTGACTGCCGTCCGCGCCTCCCTGACACCAGCGGAGCTTTCCCTGGCCCTGGCCCGCTCCTCCGAGCCGCTGCCGCCAGTCAGCGGGGGCGTGGCATGATCGTCGGAACCGCCGGCCATATCGATCACGGCAAGACCGCCCTCGTGCGGGCCCTGACCGGGGTGGAGACCGACCGCCTCAAGGAGGAGAAGGCCCGGGGCATCACCATCGAGCTCGGCTTCGCCTATCTGGCGGAGGCCGGACGCAGCATCGGCTTC
This sequence comes from Roseomonas sp. TAS13, assembly GCF_001950415.1. Lineage (NCBI taxonomy): Bacteria > Pseudomonadati > Pseudomonadota > Alphaproteobacteria > Acetobacterales > Roseomonadaceae > Roseomonas > Roseomonas sp. TAS13. Next base: position 14,834 of record NZ_BDLP01000064.1, on the reverse strand, counting down.
GTCGATGTCCCGGGCCATGAGCGCTTCGTCCACACCATGCTGGCCGGCGCGAGCGGGATCGACTTCGCCCTGCTGGTGGTGGCCGCCGATGACGGGCCGATGCCCCAGACGCTGGAGCATCTGGCCATCCTGGACCTGCTGGGCCTGCGGCGGGGGGTGGTCGCACTCAGCAAGGCGGATCTGGCGGACCCGGCGCGGCGGGATGCCGTGACGGCGGAGATCCGCGCCGTTCTGGCGCCGACCGGTCTGGCGGGGGCGGAGATCCTGCCGGTTTCCACGGTGACCGGCGAGGGGCTGGACAGCCTCCGGGACATGCTCTGGCAGGCGGCGGCGGACACGGCGTCGCGTGGGGAAGCCGGGGCCTTCCGCTTGGCGGTGGACCGCAGCTTCGTCCTGGCGGGGACCGGGACGGTGGTGACGGGAACGGTCCTCTCGGGCGCCGTGGCGGTGGGCGATACGGTCATGGTCAGCCCTGTCGGCCTGCCGGCCCGGATACGCTCCGTCCATGCCCAGAACCGGCCCGCCGAACGCGGCGTGGCGGGACAGCGCTGCGCCCTGAACCTGACCGGGGAGGGGATCTCCAGGGATGCCGTCTCGCGCGGCGACATGATCCTGGACCCGGCCCTGCATGCCCCCACGGCCCGGATCGACGCCCGGCTGCGGCTTCTGGACAGCGAGCCGAAGCCGGTCGGCAACCTGCTCACGGCCCGGCTGCACCATGCGAGCGCGGAGGTGGGGGTTCGCCTCGTCCCCCTGGAGGGTGCCATCCCTCCCGGCGGCCAGGGCCGGGTCCAGCTCGTGCTGGAGCGGCCCATCGCCGCCGCAGTGGGCGACCGCTTCATCCTGCGCGATGCCTCGGCGCAGCGGACGATCGGGGGAGGGCGCTTCCTCGATCTGCGGGGCCCCACGCGCAAGAGGCGGACGGCCGAGCGGCTGGAGCAACTCGATGCCGCGGCGCAGGCGGAACCGGCCGAGGCGCTCCGGCAACTGCTCGCCTTGCCGCCGTTTCATGTGGAACTGTCCGACTTCGCAAGGGATCGCGCCCTTTCCACCGCTGAGCGCGAGGCGCTAGCCGCTCTGCCGGAACTGATCGGCATCAAGACCGGCGATCTCCATGTCGTGATGGACCAGGACCGGTGGCAGGTCTTCCAGGCCTCGCTGCTGGCCGAACTGGCACGCTTCCATGAGGAGAATCCCGACCTCCAGGGAACCGGCCGCGAGCAGCTGCGGATGCTCCTGCAGCCCCGGCTGCCGGTGCCCGTCTTCCGGGCCATCCTGGAAGAGGAAGCCAGGGCTGGGCGGCTGGTGCTGGAGGGTGCCTTCCTCCGCCTTCCTGGCCATGAGGTGCGCCTGGGACTGGAGGACGAGGACCTCTTCGCCCGCATCGCCCCCCTGATCGGCGGCACCAACCGTTTCCGCCCGCCGAGGGTACGGGATCTTGTTCCAATGGTCGGCGCGGAGGAGGTGGAGATCCGGCGCCTGCTGAAGCTCTGCGCGCGGCTCGGCCGGGTGGATCAGGTCGCCCATGACCACTTCTTCCTGCGCGCCACGACCGCCGAGATGGTTGAGATCGCGCACGATGTCGCCGCCCGCTTGCCTGACGGAACCATCACCGCCGCGGCCTTCCGCGACCGGATGGACAACGGCCGGAAGGTCGCCATCCAGATCCTGGACTTCCTGGATCGCCATGGAGTGACCCTGCGCCGGGGCGATTTGCGCCGCATCAATCCCCACAGGAACGACCTGTTCCGGACTTATGCCGCGACCGGGCCCGATTCCCAGCCTGCCCGACTGGCCCAGGACCACGGATGACCCGCCCGCGATGACCACGCCTGCCGAGACGGATTTCGACGATTGGCTGATCGCCACCTATGGCGAGGCCGGTTCCTTCACCATGCTCTTCGTGTTGCTGCGGATCGCCGAGAGCACCGTGGAACCTCTCCGCTCGGCCTATCTCCACGTCGTGGGGGACGAGACGCGCTGGCCGGATATGGTCTCGCTTTTCGCCGGCGCCCGGGTGCCATGGGAGGCGGTGGTCTTCTTCCGGGCCGGGCGGGAAGGGCTGGTCGAGGACCGGGAGGCCAAGGCCCGCCTCGCTTCCCTGACACGCGGCCTCCATGAGGACCGTGGCCTGATCCGCGAGGGCGAATTCTTCAACGCCGAGGGCCTGCGGCTGCGGCTGGACCCGGCCTGACGCAGCCGGGCAGGGGGCATCCGTCCCACCCGGCCGACAGATCCCGGGCCGGGTGGACTGAACCGGTCAGCAGTTCGGCGCGGCTTTCTTCGGTGCGCTGATCGGATCGAGGCCCCGGGCCGTCACCGGTTGCCAGGTGCGTGACTGCGGCGTCTTTCCGCTGGACTGGGTGCCGATAAAAGAGCCGCCGGTCCCGCCGCTCCAGCCTGTATTGCCCGCATTGCCAGGGGCGGTGCTGTCGCTCCTGCCCCTGGCAGGCTGCGTTGCCGGCTGGGATTCGGTCGCACCCTGGCAGCCCACGTTGCTGTCCAGGCTCTGCTTCGAGGGCGGTGTGCCGCTCTGCTGGGCCATGGCCGCCGTGCCGAGGCCAAGGATCAGGCTCCCGGCGATCCAGAACGCTCCTGAACGCATCGTCATTCTCCCATGGAGGGGGACCGGCCGTGCCATCCCGGCCGCCACACGATCCCCTTAGATTCCTTCATCGCTGACAGGAAAGCGTGTGGCGGTCCGCCGGGTTTGCCCAGGCGTGCATGAAAGACACCGGCATCCGTCAGGCGACCGCCACCCGCGCCTCGCCCGGCTCGGCACGGCCGACGATGCGAGCGGCAGGATAGCCCGCCTCCCGGATGCCGGACAGGATGCGGGCCGCTTCCGTCTCCGCGCAGGCGACGAGCAGCCCGCCCGAGGTTTGCGGATCGGCCAGCAGCCGACGCCGCCAGTCCGGCAGACCGGCCGGCAGCGCGATCCTGTCGCCATAGCTGGCCCAGTTGCGGTCGGAGGCGCCGGTGATGAAGCCGCGCTCGGCCAGCGCGGCGGCGTGGGACAGCCAGGGCAGGTCATCGAGCCGCAGGGTCAGGCACAGGCCGGAACCCTGCGCCATCTCCAGCGCGTGCCCCAGGATGCCGAAGCCGGTGACATCGGTGATGCCATGCACGGCGGGGTCCTTGGCCAGTTCCGCGCCGACCCGGTTCAGCAGGGTGGTGGAGGCCAGCATCTCGGCATAGGCCCCGTCCGGCAGGGCGCCCTTCTTGATGGCGGCGGAATAGATGCCAACGCCCAACCCCTTGGTCAGAATCAGCGCATCGCCCGGCTGGGCTCCGGCATTGCGGCGCACCTGGGCGGGATGGCAGAGGCCGATCACCGCCAGCCCGTAGATCGGCTCCGGCGCGTCAATGGAATGGCCACCGGCCACGGGAATTCCGGCCTCGGCGCAGACCGAGGCGCCACCCGCCAGGATCCGCCGGATCACCGCCGGTTCCAGCTTGTTGATCGGCATGCCCAGGATGGCCAGGGCCATGATCGGCTGGCCGCCCATCGCATAGATATCCGACAGGGCGTTGGTGGCGGCGATCCGCCCGAAATCTTCCGGGTTGTCCACCATCGGCATGAAGAAGTCGGTGGTGGCGATCACCGCCAGATCCTCGTTCACCTGCCAGACGGCGGCATCGTCCGAGGTCTCGGTCCCGACCAGCAACTGCCGGAAGGGACCGGCCATGGGCTGTTCGGACAGGAGCTCCCGCAGCACCGCCGGGGCGAGCTTGCAGCCGCAGCCGCCGCCATGGGCGAGTTCGGTCAGGCGGATCGTGGGATCGGACATGGAAGCCTCCACAGTGCGGTCCATCGGCTTCCGGAAAGCCTACATCCGGCACCGGGTCCGGAGAAGGGCACGCCGGCCGATACCCCGCCCGCCCTTGGTCACGCTGTGGGCATTGCGGCGGTTGTGGCCACGACGAGCATGGCCACGGTGTCTCCTCCCCCTCCGGGCGTCCCGGCCCTGACCCGCGGTTACAGCGCCGGCTGCTGGCTGAAGCCCAGCGGCGCCTTGCTTGCGCCATCCCGGCGCGGCACCGCCTGCTGGCCGTTCAGCATGAAGGCACTGAAGAAGTCGGCGATCCCCGCATGGTCCTCCAGGGACAGGACATGCGCCACGTGCTGGTCCGGCCTGACGATCACCACGCACCCATGCCCGCGGTCGATCCCGCGAAGGTCGAAGATATCCTGGCCATTCGCCACCACCGGGCAGAACATCTTCTCGTGGTCCACGAGGCCATGGCGCCCTTTCGCCGGGCGCAGCAGGGCGGGCATGGCGCCGAAGGCCAGCTCGCGGTGCGGCTGCTGGAAGATCGCCCGCAGGTCGATCACCGCGTCGATGTCCTCTCCCTCCGGGGTATGGCGCCGGATCGGCGAGGCCGCGTCCCCTTCCAGGAACCGGCAAAGCGCCTGGATGCGGGATGACGGGGCCGCCGGGTCCTCCGCCGCCGCGAAGGCGAAGAGGCGCCAGCGGCCATCGGCCTGCACCGTGTGGCCCAGATGCATCGGCTTGGCATCCGCCAGGCGGATGACCGGCGCGGAGTGGAAGCGCATGCCGATGGCTAAGCCTTCCGCGAGATGCTGGTGCGTCGCAGCCCCGGTGATCGCCGAAGGCGCGTAGCGCATCGCCGTGCCAGCCGTGAAGCGGCCCTGCTGCACGAAATATGCCTGGAACTCGGCCGGATCGACGCCTTCGCTGTCCGGGTCGTGGGGGTCCTTGGGCGGCAGGGACAGCATCCGGGCCAGCTTCCGGTCGAAGGCGATCAGTTCTTCCGCCACGGCGTGGCGTTCCACTGAATAGGTGGCGAGCAGCGCGGGATCGACCTGCCCCCGCAGTACCGCGGCCAGCTTCCAGCCGAGGTTGAAGGCATCCTGCATGGAAACGTTCATGCCCTGCCCGGCCTTGGGGCTGTGCGTATGGCAGGCATCGCCGGCGATGAAGACGCGGGGTGGGCGCGTGGCCTTCGCCGCCGTTGGCACATCGTCGAAGCGGCCGCACAGGCGCTGGCCGATCTCATAGACGGACCACCAGGCCACCTCCTTAACCTCCAGCGTATAAGGACTGAGGATGCGCCGCGCGGCCGCGATCAGGTGATCGACGGTGATCTGGCGACTGGCGACACGCTCGTTCTCGGCGAGCTTGTCCATCTCGATATAGAGCCGCACGAGATAGCCGCCCTCGCGGGGGATGATCACCATGTTCCCCGCCGCCGAATGGATCACGCATTTCAGGCGGATATCGGGAAAGTCGGTGACCGCGAGCACGTCCATCACGCCCCAGGCCTGGTTGGCGGAGGCGCCTTCCAGGCTGAGGCCGATCTCGCGCCGCACGGCGCTGCGGGCGCCATCGCAGCCGACCGCGTAGCGGGCCCGGATGGCCTCCACCTCTCCCTCATGCCCGGGATCGAGGCGTTCGAAGCGGGCCGTCACGGGGTGGGAAACATCCGGCTCCGTCGAGACCTCCAGGCTGGCGAGGCGGCGGTGGTAGTCCGGCACGATGGGCGAGGCGCCGCGCCGCATCGTCTCCAGGTAGAAGTCATGCACCCGGGCCTGGTTGAGGATGACGTGCGGGAACTCCGAAAGCCCCTCCTCCGTATCCCGGATGCGGTCGCTGCGATAGATGGCGTCGCGCCGGGTGCTGTCCGGCTTCCAGAACACCAGCTCGTTGACCCAGTACGCCTCGCGCAGCACACGCTCGGCGAAGCCGAAGGCGTTGAACATCTCCATCGTGCGGCAGGCGATGCCATCGGCCTGGCCCAGCATCAGCGGACCGGCCTTCTGCTCCACGATGCGCGTCGAAATCCCCGGGAAGGCCGCCAGCTGCGCCGCCAGTGTCAGGCCGGCCGGGCCGCAGCCGACGATCAGGACATCGGTCGTCCCGGGCAACGGCGCTGGCGTGGCACCGGGGACAGGGGGATCGACCCTGGCGGCTTCCGGATCGCCCGCGTGGAAGCCATTGAGATGGAACTGCATGCTCACTCCTCCCTGGATCGCCAGCTTCGGCGGGGGGACGAGCGGCGCCGGATGCGAGTGGCATCGGCAGAGCGGGCCCGTCACGCCCTTCCGTATGGCTTACCCCATAGAAAGGATGAACACATAAAGTATGCATGCTGTCAATCTTCTTCCGGGACCCGCTCCACGAATTTCTTGAGCAGCGCGATGAACTGAGCCTGTTCCGCTTCCGAAAGGGAATGCATCATCTCCGCCTGGGCGGCCAGCACCCGGTCCTTCACGGTTTCCAGCAGGGCGCTTCCATCCACGGTCAGGGTGATGGTCTTGACGCGCCTGTCCTGGCGCGACGGCTGGCGCGCGATGAGGCCCTTGGCCTCCAGCCGGTCGAGCACGCCGCCGAGTGTCGCCCGGTCAAAGGCGATCAGGTCCGAAAGCCGCGTCGCGTCGATCCCTGGCTGGGAGGCAATCGCCACCATCGCGGCATACTGCACCGAGGTGATGTCGAAGCCTGCCAGCCGTGCCGTGAAGATGGCGCCCGAGATCTGATGCGCCCGCCGGATCAGGTGGCCGGGCATCTCGTACATGGATCCGATGGGCATCAGGCTTTCCGTGGCGGTTGGGGCGGACCCAGGCTCTAGAGCAGATCGCAGCAACGGGGGAAGGGATCGGGCGTGGTGCCTTCTCCCGGGTCAGCAGGCTTGCTCCTGAGTCAGGGCGGCGGACGAGCCCGGCTGCACGAACCGCGCGGCCTCGGCCCGGATGCCCGAAAGGATATGCCGGCGGGTGAGCTGGACCCGCTGCGTGTCATGCGTGTCGGGATGGGAGATCAGCCAGTAGCTCCGCAGGAAGCGTATCTCCGGAAGGACGCGCCGCAGTTCGGGGAAGGAACCGGCGGCATAGTCGTGCAGGATGCCGACGCCATGGCCGGCCCGGACGGCTTCCATCTGGGCCACCACGCTGCCGCATTCGTAGCGCGCCCCGATCACGCGGCGCAGGGCGGCGGCGTAGTCCAGGGCGCGGCTGTATACGTAGTCCTCGACATTCGTGACGAAGAGGCGGCCCGACAGTTCCGCCGGCCGGGCGATCGGTCCGGTGCGTGCGAGATAGGCTTCCGAGGCATAGACGCTGAGGGTGTAGTCGGTGAGCTTGGTGACGATCAGCCGGCCCTGCTCGGGGCGCTCCAGCGTGATCGCCAGGTCCGCCTCGCGCCGCGACAGGGAGAAGGTGCGGGGCAGGGGCACAAGCTGGATGACCAGGCCGGGATTCTGTTCCGCCAGCCCGGCCAACTGCCCCGCCAGCACGTAGTTGCCGAGACCGTCCGGCGCCCCGATGCGGACGGTGCCGCTGACGGCCCCTTCCATGCTGTTCAACTGGGAGCCCAGCCGCAGGAACTCGGACTCCGCCCGCTCCGCCGTGGCGAGCAGGGCCTCACCGGCACTGGTCAGCACGCAGCCCTGGTTCCGGCGGTCCAGCAGCTTGGCCCCGATCTCGCGCTCCAGGGCGGAGATCTGCCGGCCCACGGTGGCATGGTTCAGCTTCAGTTCCCGGGCGGCGGCCAGGATCTGCCCCGCGCGTGCCACGGCCAGGAAAATCCGGACACGGTCCCAGTTCATGGGGTGACATCAATTCCCGCACATCGAGGGTGCAATTCTGCCCATTGATGTGCGTTCGGTCGAGCCTTATCGCAGGATGCGCCGGTGGCGCCACGCCGTTCCGCCGGGAGAATGGGAGACGAGACGCATGGCCACCTGGATTCCGCATTTCATCGGCGGCGAGAGCTTCGAGGGCCGCGGCGGCCGCACGGCCCCGGTCTACAACCCCGCCACCGGCGAGCAGACGGGGGAGGTCCCGCTGGCCAGCGCCCGCGACGTCGATGCCGCGGTGCAGGCGGCGCTGAAGGCCTTCCCGGCCTGGGCCGCCACTCCGCCGCTGCGCCGCGCCCGTATCCTGAACAGGTTCCTGGCCCTGCTGGAGCGCGATGCGGACCGCATCGCCGCCGCGATCACCGCCGAGCACGGCAAGGTTCTCTCCGATGCCAAGGGTGAGCTGACGCGCGGCATCGAGGTCGTGGAGTTCGCCACCGCCGCGCCCCAGCTGCTGAAGGGCGAGGTGACGGAGAATGTCGGCACCCGCATCGACAGCCACTCCCTGCGCCAGCCGCTGGGCGTGGTCGCGGGCATCACGCCCTTCAACTTCCCGGCCATGGTGCCGATGTGGATGTTCCCGGTCGCCCTGGCCTGCGGCAACTGCTTCATCCTCAAGCCCTCCGAGCGTGACCCTTCGACCAGCCTGATCCTGGCGGAGCTTCTCGCCGAGGCCGGGCTGCCGCCGGGCGTGTTCAGCGTGGTGCAGGGCGACAAGGAGGCGGTGGATGCGCTGCTGCAGCATCCCGGCATCAGCGCGGTGAGCTTCGTCGGCTCGACGCCCATCGCGCGCTACATCTACGAGACCGCCGCGAAGACGGGCAAGCGCTGCCAGGCGCTGGGCGGCGCCAAGAACCACATGGTCATCCTGCCAGACGCCGACATGGATCAGGCGGTGGATGCGCTGATGGGCGCGGCCTACGGCTCGGCCGGCGAGCGCTGCATGGCGATCTCCGTGGCCGTGCCGGTCGGCGAGCGCACGGCCGAGGCCCTGATCGCGAAGCTGGAGCCCAAGGTCCGCGCCCTGAAGATCGGCCCGGGCACCGAGGCCGATGCCGAGATGGGGCCGCTGGTCACGCGCCAGCACCGCGACAAGGTGCGCGGCTATGTCGATGCCGGCGTGAAGGAGGGCGCGACGCTGGTGGTCGATGGCCGCGACTTCCGCATGCAGGGCTACGAGGACGGCTTCTTCATCGGCGGCACGCTGTTCGACCATGTGACGCCGGAAATGTCGATCTACCGCGAGGAGATCTTCGGCCCTGTCCTCTCGGTGGTGCGCGCGGGCGATTACGCCGCCGCCGCGAAGCTCATCAACGAGCATGAGTTCGGCAACGGCACCTCGATCTTCACCCGCGACGGCGAGGCAGCGCGGGAATTCGCCCATGGCATCCAGGTCGGCATGGTCGGCATCAACGTGCCCATCCCGGTGCCGATGGCCTTCCATTCCTTCGGCGGCTGGAAGGCCTCGCTCTTCGGCGACCACCACATGCACGGGCCGGAAGGCGTGCGCTTCTACACGAAGCTCAAGACCATCACGACCCGCTGGCCCTCAGGCGGCTTCCGCTCCGGCGCGGAATTCGTGATGCCCACCATGGGTTGATCCTGGCCGGCCCGGGTACTGGCCCGGGCCGGCATTTTCGTGCGCGATCGTACCGTTGGTCGGGGTGGGTTCGGCCGGCGATCGGCGGGTCCTTCCGACAATGTCGCTCCCATGCCGGACGGAAAGAAACACCCGCGGCACGGCCGCTGACAGGCGCTGGGGAAGGCTTCAATTTCACGGAAGGGTCATAGGCAACCCGCTTGATCCGGCAGGGCGCGCATGATCAGGGTCAGCCCGCCGGCCATGCCGCCTGTAGGGAGATCCGGATGGAATACGCCCGTCGTTTCAAGTTCCTGGTCTGTGCCCCGGCTTTCGACGAGGCCGATCTGGAGGGCGCCCGGCTGCGGCAGATCCTCACCGAGATCGAGGGCATGGGGTATGCCGTGCTGCGGGCCCGGCGGGACGAGGATGCCGAGCTGGTGGTCCGCACCGATGCAGCGATCGGCTGCGTTGTGGTGGACTGGGGCAAGAAGGGCCTCCAGGGCAAGGCGGCGGCCCTGATCTCGCTGGTCCGACGGCGCGGTACGGAGGTGCCGATCTTCCTGCTAGTGCGCCGCCGGCGGCTGGAGGACATCCCGGTCGATGTGCTGGACGATGTGGACGGCTTCGTCTTCCTGGCCGAGGAAACGCCGGAATTCATCGCCAAGAACCTCGTTTCCCGGCTGCGGCAGTATGCGGAGACGCTGAAGACCCCCTTCTTCGGGGCGCTGGTCGATTACGCCGAGCAGGGCAACCAGCTCTGGACCTGCCCTGGCCACAACGGCGGCATGTTCTACAGCCGCAGCCCGATCGGGCGGATCTTCGTCGAGCATCTGGGCGAGGCGGTGTTCCGCGACGACCTCGACAATTCCGTGCTGCAACTTGGCGACCTGCTGACGCATGAGGGTCCGGCCCTGAAGGCGCAGCGCGAGGCGGCGAAGATCTTCGGGGCCGAGCGTACCTACTTCGTGCTGAACGGCACCTCCACCTCCAACAAGATCGCGCTGAACGCCCTGCTGGCCGAGGGCGACCTGGTGCTGTTCGACCGCAACAACCACAAGGCGGCGCATCACGGCGCGCTCTTCCTCAGCGGCGCCCTGCCGATCTTCGTGGAGACGGCGCGCAACCCGCATGGGCTGATCGGGCCGATGCTGAAGGGCGCGCTGTCGGAGGAGCGGCTGCGCGAGGCGATCCGCACCAACCCGCTGGTGAGCGATGCCGAGGCCTGGCGCCGGCCGCGCCCCTTCCGCGCCGCGGTGATCGAGCAGTGCACCTATGACGGCACGATCTATTCCGCCGAGGAGGTGCTGAACCGCATCGGCCATCTCTGCGACTACATCCTCTTTGACGAGGCCTGGGCGGGCTTCATGAAGTTCCATCCGCTCTTCCGCGGCCGCTTCGGCATGGGGCTGGAGAAGCTGGGCCCCGACGCGCCGGGCATCCTGGTGACGCAGAGCACCCACAAGCAGCTCGCCAGCTTCTCCCAGGCCTCGCAGATCCATGTGAAGGACAGCCATCTCGGTGAGCAGCGGCGCCGCGTCGGGCACCGCCGCTTCAACGAGATGTACCTGCTGCACGCCTCGACCAGCCCTTTCTACCCGCTCTTCGCCTCGCTCGACGTGGGCGCGCAGATGATGAAGGGCCGTTCCGGCGAGGTGCTGTGGGACGACACCGTCCGCCTCGGCATCGAGATGCGCAAGAAGCTGCGTTTCACCGCGCGCGAGATGGCGGAGAAGGAGGCGGACCCGGCACGCCGATGGTTCTTTGAACCCTTCGTGCCGAAGACCGTGAGGCTGGATGGCGTGCCCACGCCCTGGGAGGAGGTGCCGACCGATCTGTTGGCTGCCAATCCCGAGCACTGGGAGTTCCGCCCGGGCGAGGACTGGCATGGTTTCGGCGATGTGCCGGCGGGCTGGGCGATGACCGATCCGAACAAGCTGACGGTGCTGACGCCGGGCTTTACCGATGGCGGCTATGCCCGGCATGGCGTGCCGGCTCCGGTGGTGGCGGAGTATCTGCGCCAGAACCGCATCGTGCCGGAGAAGAACGACCTGAACAGCCTGCTTTTCCTGCTCACGCCCGGCAGCGAGAGCAGCAAGGCAGGCACGTTGCTGTCCCATCTGGTCACCTTCAAGAAGCTGCACGACCAGAACGCGCCGCTGGAGGAGGTCATCCCCGGCTTCGTCGCACGGCGGCCGAAGCGCTATGCCGGGCTGCGCCTGCGCGAGCTCTGCGCGGAGATGCACGACTTCTACCGAGCCCAGGATGTCAGCGGATTGCAGGCCGCGCAGTTCCAGGCTGGGCACTTCCCGGAGATGGTGATGCCGCCGCACGAGGCGGTGCGCGAACTGGTGCGGAACCGGGTGGACTACGTGCCGCTGGATGAGTGCTTCGGCCGTGTCGCGGTCACGCTCTGGCTGGTCTATCCACCCGGGATCGCCACGGTCATTCCAGGCGAGAGGCTGGGCGAGGCTTCACGGCCGATGATCGACTACCTGAAGGCCTTCGAGCGGGCGGCGAACCGCTTTCCTGGCTTCGAGAACGAGATCCAGGGCCTTTACCGGGAAACCGATCCGGACGGGCAGGTGCGCTTCTATACCTATGTGTTGCGGGAGACGGCCTAGCGACCCGCAATTCCAGGATCGCTCTGCCTTCCACGGGCACCCGGCCGCGAGGCCATCATAGGCCGTCGCGGCGCGCTTATGCGCTGCCCTGGTTCGCATCGAGTGCCTGCTCGATGGCTTGGCAGGCCCAGTTGCCGGCCTCGGTGCTGTGGCCCATCACGACGACCTTGCGCCCGGCTCTTACGATGGCAGCGAGGCCGGCCAGAACATGCTCGGGCATCGCAGCGCCGGGAACCAAGCCCTGGGGCAGGAGCCAGAGGCGGTCTCCCGCGTCTATCGTGTTCCCAGGCTCATCCAGGTGGTGCAGCACAGCCTGGAAGATGCATTCCGTGACAAGGCCAAGCGAAAAAGCAGGCCCGCTGCCCATGACGAGCTTGCCATCGCCATCGTAGACGGCGCCACTTGGGGCCTCGGATCGTTCGCCTGAGGGCATGCAAATCATATTCTCTGACAGTTGAGGAAACCTCCACGAGAGAAGTCTGCTGTTGTCCATCTGTGGATCGGCATGGAATAGGGTAAGCGCGGCGTGACCGCCCTTCTTGATCCGGTCTGCTGATGCCGCGAGGTAAGCCGTCGCGGAGGTATGGCGATGGCGCGATGGGTGGCGAACACGAGTGCCAGCACTGGTGCTAGCACTGGGGCGGTGGAGCGGGTGGAGATCGTCACTCGCGGCGCACGGCGGGACTACACGGCCGAGGAGAAGGCAGCGTTCCTGGCCGAGGCTTCCGAGCCGGGGGCACGGGTGCTGGAGGTGGCCCAGCGGCACGGCATCTCGCCGAGCCTGATCCACCGTTGGCGGCGCGAGGCCGAGGGCAGGCCGGTGAAACGCAAGACGGCCCCGCGCCCGCCGCAGCTGGTACCGCTGGTGGTTGGGCCAGGCGTCCCGGCCGCGGTGGCAGAGGCGGTCACGCCGGTGCGGGAGACGGTCGGGGCAGCGATCGAGGTTGTGCTGCGGAACGGCCGCGTGCTGCGGGTGGGGGGTGAGGCGGACGCGGCGGTGGTCGCCCGGCTGGCTGCGGCGCTGGAGGCGTGATCGCGCTCCCGGCGGGCGCACGCATCCTCCTCGCGACCCAGCCCGTGGACTTCCGCAAGGGGGCGCATGGCCTGGCGGCGCTGGCCGCCGAGATGCTGGGGCAGGATCCGTTCTCGGGCGTGGTCCTGGTGTTCCGCTCGCGCCGCGCGGACCGGATCAAGATCCTGGTTTGGGACGCATCCGGCCTCGTGCTGGTCTGGAAGCAGCTCGAGGGCAACGTGTTTCGCTGGCCGCCGATCGTCAATGGGGTGATGCGGCTCAGCCCAGTCGAGTTCGCGGCGCTGTTCGATGGCTTCGATTGGTCGCGCATGCAGACGCTGAAACGGATTCCCAGGCCGACCGCGGCTGCATAAGCTCGGCGTGCGATGCGCGCGGCCGACACCGAGACGGCGGACTTCCCGGACGACCCCGCGGCCCTGCGGGCGCTGCTCGCTGCGGCGTTGTCCCGGTGCGATGCGCTGGAGGCGGAGCGAGACGGCATCGCGGCCGAGCGTGACGCGCTGGCGGAGCGGAACGAACGGCTGCGCCACCTGCTGGAGAAGCTCCGGCGGATGCAGTTCGGCAAGCGGTCCGAGCGCCTGCCAGAGGATCAGCTCCACTTCGCGTTCGAGGAGCTTGAGGCCTCCATCGCCGAGGCCGCGGCCGAGGTGGCCAAGACCTCCCCCGAGCAGCGAGAGGGGACGATCAGGCGTCGCCGTGCCGGGCGCGGGCGGTTGCCCGCGCACCTGCCCCGCGTCGAGGTGGTGCTGGCGCCGGAGACAATGACCTGCCCCTGCTGCGACGGCGCGCTCGTCGAGATCGGGACTGACACGTCGGAGCGGCTGGACGTGATCCCGGCGAGGTTCCAAGTTCTCGTCACGCGCCGCCCGAAGTTCGCCTGCCGGGCCTGTCCCGGCACCGTGCTGCAGGCCTCGGCGCCACCCCGCCTGGTCGAGGGCGGGGTGCCGACGGAGGCCACCGTCGCCCACGTGCTGGTGTCGCGCTACGCCGACCACCTGCCCCTCTACCGCCAGTCCCAGATCCTGCTGCGGCAGGGGATCGAGATCGGGCGGGAGGTGCTGGCGGATTGGACCGGCACGGCGGCCCACGAGGTGCTGCCCGTCGTGCGCCGGATGCACGAGATCCTGCTCACCTCGCCGAAGCTGTTCGCCGACGAGACCACGATGCCGGTGCTCGACCCGGGGCGCGGCCAGACGAAGAAGGGCTACGCCTGGGCACTCGCGCGCGACGACCGGCCCTGGGGCGGGACGGACCCGCCTGCCGTGGTGTTCCACTACGCCCCGGGCCGCGGCGCCGAGCATGGCCGCGCGCTGCTCCGGAACTACGGCGGCATCCTCCAGTGCGATGGCTACGGCGTCTACAAGGCGATCGCCGCCGAGCGGAGCATGACGCTCGCGTTCTGTTGGTCGCACGTCCGTCGCGAGTTCATCCCGCTGGCGAAGGGCAAGACAGCGCCGATCGCGGCCGAAGCCCTGCGACGCATCGCCGCCCTCTACGCCGTCGAGGCGGAGGTCAGGGGCAGCCTCCCGGAGGTCCGGCAGTCCGCCCGCCAGGCCAGGAGCCGCCCTCTCGTCGAGGAGCTGTTCGCCTGGCTGCGGGAGGCCCTCGCGCGCCTGCCCGGCAGCAGCCCGACCGCGGAGGCGATCCGCTACGCTCTGAACCACCAGGACGGTCTCGTGCGGTTCCTCGACGACGGCCGGATCGAGATGGATAGCAACACCGTCGAACGCGCCATCCGACCGCTCTGCCTTTCCCGGAAAAACGCGCTGTTCGCCTCCGGTGACGACGGGGGCGCCCGCTGGGCGGCCGTCGCCTCCCTCGTGGAGACGTGCAAGCTCAATGGCGTCGACCCGCAGCGCTACCTCGCCGACCTGCTCACCCGGCTCGTCGGCGGCTGGCCCAATAGCCGCCTCGACGAACTCATGCCCTGGTGCTGGGCCGCCACCGCCTCGGGCTGACCGTCAACCCAAAGCACCAAGGGCCTCGTGGCCGCGCTTAC